>CANJYY010000164.1 GCA_947479185.1 Caulobacteraceae bacterium | reverse complement strand
TCATCGCCGGCCTGCCGCTGTGGACCACCCTGATCGGCCTGCGCCATGAAGGCCGGCCGGTGCTCGGCGCCATCGGACAACCCTCTATCGGCGAGCTGTACATCGGCGGGGCCCAGACCGGCTCGCGCCTGATCAGCCGGGACGGCGAGACGCCATTGCAGGTGCGCGCCTGCCCCAGACTGACCGACGCCATCATCACCACCACCGATCCGGCGATCCTGACCGGGCCCGAGCTCGGCGCCTGGACCCAGGTGCGGGCGGCCGCCAGGCTGGCCCGGCTGGGGCTCGACGCCTACGGCTTCGCCATGGTCGCGGCGGGGACCATGGACCTGGCGGTCGATACGGGGCTGAAGGTCTGGGACGTCGAGGCGGTCATCGCGGTCATCGAAGGCGCCGGCGGCGTCTGCGCCCACTGGGACGGATCACCGGCGCGGTCGGACGGCGGAAAGTTCGCCTTCGCCGGCGACCGCGACTGCCTGGACGAGGCGCTGGTGGCGCTGCGGCGGGCGTCGCGGGACTGAGGTCTGCAAGGGGACAGGATGAGCGGAACAACGATGCGTCAGGGAAACCTTGGGCCCTTGGGGCCCGTGAGCCGGCTCACCCTTGGCGGCGGCGGCCTTGGCCAGATCTGGGGCGAAACCAGTCCCGAGGAGGCGGTCAGGACCGTGCACGCGGCGCTCGACGCCGGCATCGACCTGCTCGACACCGCGCCGTCCTACGACAACTGTGAAAAGGTCATCGCCGAGGCCCTCGGCGGCGCGCTGCCGCCCGGCGTCCGCATCACGACCAAATGCCTGCTGGGCGAGCCCGCCGCCGGAACCGTCGCCGAGGCCCTGGAAGCATCGCTCGACGCCAGTCTCGAGGCCATGCGGCTCGACCGCGTGGACGTCTTCTTCCTGCACAGCAACGTCTGCGAGGACGATACCGTCTACGCCATCCACAACGACTATCGCGCCCGGTTCGCCACGCCGTGGAGCCTCTATGTCGAGGAGGTCATCCCGGCCTTCGAGGATCTGAAACGGCGCGGCCGGATCGGAGCCTGGGGCCTCACCGGCATCGGCCTGCCGCAGACGATCCTCAAGGCCCTGGCGCATGACCGGAAGCCGGATGTGGTGCAGGTCATCACCAATCTGCTGGACTCCGCGGGGGGCATCCGCCGCTTCGCCGAGCCGGCCCGCCCGCGCGACATCATCGCCACGGCGAAACACCAGGGCGTCGGCGTCATGGGCATCCGCGCCGTGCAGGCCGGCGCGCTCACCCTGGCCATCGATCGCCCCCTGAAGGACAGCCATCCCGAGGCGCAGGACTATCGCCGGGCGGCGCCCTTCCGGGCGTTTTGCGCCGGGCTCGGCGTTGATCCGGCGCTGATGGCCCACCGCTACGCCCTCGACATGGAGGGCGTGGACACCGTGGTCCTCGGGGTGAAGAACCGCTCCGAACTGGCGCAATGCCTGGAGGCGGAAGCCCTGGGCCCGCTGCCGGCGGACCTGCGGTCCCGGCTGGAAGCGCTGCGTCTGGAGATGGTCGCCTGACAGGCCGCCGGGGAGGTTTCGTCCCTGATTGCGGGCGCTAGAGCGCCGCTGCCAGCGCATCGAACTCCCGCCAGAATACCGCGCGGATGGCGTCGGTTTCCTGGAGGATCTCGTGGTAGCTGCCGGGGACTTCCAGCCAGCGGCCCTTGGGGATGCGGGCGGTGATCTGGCGCTGGTCGGCGTTGTCGACGAGGCGTTCTTCCTCGGCGCCCAGCACCAGCACCGGGATGGATATCGCGGCCACGCCCGGCGCGCGCTTGAGCCAGGCCGAGGCGGAGAAGGCGAAGTCGAGCCAGCCCCAGGTGCCGGCATTGAGCTTCAGGCCCGGCTCGGCGACGACCTGGGCCTGGTTGCGGGCCCAGCGCCTGGGATCGTGGGTCAGGACGTTGGTCTCGAAGGTGTTCTCGTGCGCGTCGCCGGAGTCGCCGAGGATGTAGTCGGTCGGCTTGGTTCGCGACATGACCCAGGCCAGCGCCCGGGCCGCGCGCTTGGGCCGGCCGCCGGTCTGCAGGCCGAGCATCGGGGCCGACAGCACCGCCGCCTTGAAGTCGCCGACGTCGTGCGCCAGCGCCAGCAGCGTCAGGCAGCCGCCCATCGAATGGCCGATGGCGATCCAGGGCTTGGGCAGCCGCGTCTCGAAATGCGCCAGCAGGCAGCGGTAGTCCTCGACGAAGTCGGCGAAGCCGTGGGCGTGGCCCTTGAGGCCGTCCGGCAGCAGGCGCTGCGACAGGCCCTGGCCGCGCCAGTCGTGGGCGAGGACGACGAAGCCCCTGCCCTGCAGCTCGCCGATGACCTCGAAATACTTCTCGATCGGTTCCGTGCGGCCGCCGCTCAGGACCACCGAGCCCTTCGGCGGACCATCGGGCAAAAATAAAGCGGCGCGGAGGCGATAAGCCCCCGCGCCGCTGAACCACTCCGCCGTTCCGTTGGCCGGAACGGGCGCCTCGGGAATGGATACCAGAGGCGCTGTGACGGTCATTGGTCTGCTTACGCCATCTTCGCGAAGAGGGCGCCCATCTGCGGCTGCAGGCTCATGGCGAGACCCATGTCCGACAGCTTCAGGCGGCCCGACATGAAGGCCATCGTGGCGTCGAGCTTGCCCGCGCCCATTTCCAGCAGATCGGCCAGCGACAGGGTCATGGTCAGGTCGGCGGGCAGGTCTTCGTTCGAAACCGTGCCACCGTCGATGTGGATGAAGCCGTCGCCCTTGAGGTCGAACTTCAGCGTCTTGCCGAGGCCGGAATCGGCGCCAACGGCGGTCTTCACGCGATCGGTAATTTCTTGCAGCGTAGCCATTGGCGGCCTCCCGTTATGATGCGGTCAAACGGATATCTTGACCGCGCTCAACGCACAAGCGAACTGCGGTCGACGAAACAAAAAAGATGACGCCGCCGCCACTTTCGCGGGGCGGCGCCAAACGCGCTCATCCGGAGGCCGAGGTGGCAGACCTGACGCTGGAAGACCTGGATCGGATCTATGGCCAGCCGAAGCCGACGACGAAGGCCAAGTCGCTCGATCACATCGACAAATACGGCCGGCAATTCATCGGCCTGTCGCCGTTCTGCGTGATCTCGGCGGCGGCGGCCGACGGGAGTATGGACGTCTCGCCGCGCGGCGGGGCGGCCGGGTTTGTCCATGTCGAGGATGACCGGACCCTGCTGCTGCCCGACCGGCCGGGCAACAACCGGCTCGACACCCTGCGCAACCTGGTCGGGGGCGACGGGCGGATCGGGATGATGTTCATGATCCCCGGCTTCGACGACGTCTATCGCGTCAACGGCCGGGTGACGCTGACCGATGACGCCGCGCTGCTGGCCCGGTTCGTCGAGTTCGGCAAGCCGCCGCGCTGCCTCGTCAGGGTCGCGGTCGAGGAGGCCTTCCTGCACTGCCCCAAGGCGATCATGCGCGCGAAGCTGTGGGAGGCGGAGACACGGGTCGAGCGGTCACTGATGCCCGGCCTGTCGGACATGATCGCCGACCAGCTGGGCCTGGGGCCGCCGGCCGAGAGTTCGGCGGACGCGCTGGCGCGCTGGGGCCAGCAGCTTTGAGGGGGACGGGGACTGCCCAAGCTGTCCCTTGGGACTGCTTGGCCAGTCCCCGTCCGCGCTGACGCGTGGCCGTAGGGGACAGGTTATCCAGTCCCAAGGGACAGGATAACCTGTCCCCTTCCTGGCTATTTCTTCCCGGCCAGCAGCGCCCGCGACGGGGTCCTGGCGAACTTCAGGCTGACGACGCCGGCCTGGGTCGCCGGGTTCCAGGCGGGCATGCCCTTGTAAAGCGGCAGGGCGGCGGTGCGACCGTCGGCGAAGACGGCGGTCCCGGCGGTCAGGCCCGGAAAGGCGACCTGTTCGACTTGCGGAGCCGCGAAGCCGATGACCCCGGCCTTCGCCTTGATCGCCGCCTTGCACTGGGTGATCGCGGCGGCCAGGTCGGCGGCGGGAACGACGTCGGCCATGCGGGCGACGGCCTGCATTTCCATGCTCAGCTGGAACTTGGCGGCCGGGTCGCTCTTCTCGATGCCGATCTGGCCGTCCTTCAGGTCGGCGACCGACGGCGTCTTCAGCAGGCGGCCATCGGCGCCGACGGGGATCGTCGAGCGGGCGCCCGCGGCGCTGATCAGGGTCAGGGTGACGCCCGTGGCCGGCTTGCCGTTGCTGCGCAGATAGTAGGCCAAGGTGAACCGCGTCCGGTCCGCCGGCGGAATGCCGAGGTACAGGTCGAGGAAGGGGAACATCTTCTTCGCCGGAAAGGTCTTGGGCGCGTCGGCGGCGAACACGGGACCAACAGCGACGGTCGCGAGGGCGAGGCCGGCCAGGCCGCGACGGGTCAGGGTCATTTGGGCTTCACCAGCTTGAGGGTCATGCGGTCGCTTTCGCCGATGGCTTCGTATTTCGCATGGTCAAAGCCCGGCTTCGGCGGCTGGCCGCGCGGGGCGGACAGCCGGGTCGGCGGCAGGGTCCAGACGCCGAAGGGATGATCCTTGGTGTCCTTCGGATTGGCGTTGATCGCGCTGGCCCCGGCGAGGATGAACCCCGCCTCCTTGGCCAGCTGGATCGCATAGGCCTGCTGGACATAGCCGCTGGCCGCCAGCACGTCCTGCACCTGGCCCGGCGCGGCGCGGTGCTCCTCGATGCCCAGCACGCCGCCGGGCTTGAGCGCGGCGAAGGCGGCCTTGAAGGCCTTGTCGGCGATGCCGGCGGCCATCCAGTTGTGCAGGTTGCGCAGGAACAGCACCAGGTCGGCCGAGCCGTCCGGCGCGACCGGGCCGCTGGTCGGTCCGAAGGCGGTGATCTCGACCTTGCCGTAGAGTTTGGGCTTCGCCGCCAGCTTGGCGGCATAGGCCTGGATGACCTGGGTGGCCGCCGGGCCCGAGGGCTCCAGATCGGCCTCATAGAGCTTGCCGCCGGTGGCCTCGAGGAACGGGGCGATGATGTCGGTGTACCAGCCGGCCCCCGGCCAGAACTCGACCACCGTCATGCCGGGCTTGAGGCCCCACCAGGTCAGGGTTTCAACGGGATGGCGCCAGGGGTCGCGGGCCCGGTCGGCCGGCAGGCGCCAGTCGCCGGCGACGGCCTCGGCGATCGTCTGGGGGCCGCCCTTGACGGGCATGGCGGCGGGATCGGCGGCCTTCGGCTTCGGCTTGCAGCCGGCCAGGGCCAGCGCGGCCGCGCCGGTCAGGACAAGCCGTCTGGACGCCCCCGATGACTCTGAACGCATGGAATGTTCCGACAACGCCGCCCCCGCACCGTGAGCCATCGGCTTACCCCGCGCAGGGAAGCGGGTCAAAGCGGCGCTATTGAGGCTTCACGAACCGCAGGGTCATGCGGTCGCTCTCGCCGATGGCGTCGTACTTCGCGTGATCGAAGGCCGGATCGACCGGCGCCGGCGGCTGGGCGCCGCGCCGCACGGGCGGCAGGGTCCAGACGCCGAACGGATGGTCCTTGGTGTCCTTCGGATTGGCGTTGATTTCCGAACTGGCGGCCAGGCGGAAGCCGGCCTTTTCGGCGGCGGCGACGACGGTGGCGGTGGCGACATAGCCGTCGCGGGCCTCCGGGACCTGCGGCCGGGGGTCGGCGCGGTGTTCCTCGACCGCCAGCACGCCGCCGGGCTTGAGGACGGCGAAGGCGTCGGCCATCACCTTGTCGAACTGGCCGGGCGTCCAGAGGAAATTGTGGATGTTGCGCGAGGTCAGCACCAGATCGGCCGACCCCGGCGCGCCGAGCGGTCCGGAGACCGGACCGAAGCCGACGTAGCGGATCGCGCCCCAGGTCGCGGCGTCGGCGTACTTCGCCTCGAAATCCGCGCGGCCCTTGCGGGCGCCGGCCGACAGGTTCGGATTGGCCAGATCGGCCACGCCGGCGATGTAGGTCCCGCCGGTCGCCTTCGCATAGGGGGCGAGGATCTCGGTCCAGTAGCCGCCGCCGGGAACGACCTCGATCACCGTCTGACCGGGCTTCAGCCCCCAGAACGCCAGACTCTCGTAGGGATGGCGCGCGCCGTCGCGGGCGACATTCGCCGCGGCCCGCTGCGACCCGGCGACCGCCGCGCGCAGCGCCGCGTCGTCCGGCGCCGCGCCGATCGACGCGCATCCGGCCAGGGCGAGCCCCGCCAGGCAAAATCCGATCACGTCCCGACGTCCGACCATAGCGCTCTCCCTCACCAGAACGGGGACCCTAGCGACGTTCGCACATCAATCAAGCGGGGGACTTGAAACCCTGATCCGGCTCTCCCACCTCATTGAACGGAGGCGCTGGATGTCCGGGCCTTCCGGGTCACGACGAGGCTTTTTAAGCTCGCCAC
>CANJYY010000163.1 GCA_947479185.1 Caulobacteraceae bacterium | reverse complement strand
GACTTCGGATCTATCCGGTGAGTCCCGCGCAGACCCCTCCACCATGCTCCGCATGGTCCCCCTCCCCGCGATGCGGGGAGGCGTGTCGGGTCTAGCCCTTCGGCATTCCCTTCGCCATGGCGTAGTCCTTGATCAGGGCGAACAGGAAGTCGCGACCGTCGTAGAGCGACTTGACCCGCACCCGCTCGTTCAGGCCGTGGATGCCGTCGCCGTCCGAGCTGCCGAAGATGCCGCTGACGCCGTAGGTCGGGATGCCCGCGCCGTTGGTGTGGATGCCGTCGGTGGCGCCCGTCAGCAGGATGGTGACCACCGGCACGCCGGGCCACAGCTTGCCCGCTTCCGCCTCGATCGGTCCCATGATGAACGGCGTAAGCGGCGGCGGGGGCGAGGCCTTGCTCGGCTCATGGGCCAGGGTGAAGGCGATGCCCGGATCGCCGGCCACCGTCATCAGCTGCTGGCGCACGGCCTCGACCGGCACGCCGGGCAGGATGCGGCAGTTCACATTGGCCGTGGCCCGTTGCGGCAGGGCGTTGGGCGCATGGCCGGCGCTGACCATGGTCGCCACGCAGGTGGTGCGCAGCATGCTGTTCCACATCGGGTCCGCGGTGACCGCCGCCTGAGCCGCCGCGTCGTCCGGATTGGCCACCAGCGCCTTCATCGCCGCGCCCTTGTCGGCGGCGACCAGCGGAATCATGCGGGTGAAATAGCCGCGCGTCGCGTCATTGAAGGCCACCGGGAAGTCATAGCCGCCGATCTTCACCAGGGCCGCCGACAGCCGGGTCAGGGCGTTGTCATGCACCGGCCGGCTGGAGTGGCCGCCGGGATTTGTGATCGTCAGGGTGAAGTCCTGGTAGACCTTCTCGCCGCCCTGGACCTCCAGCACGACCGGCTTGTCGTTCTCGTCCAGCAGGCCGTCAGCCCCTTCGTTCAGGGCGAAGGCGGCGTCGACCAGCGGGCGGTGGTTGGCCACCAGATCGGCGATGCCGTTGTAGGCCTCGCTCTCCTCGCCGCAGGTCAGGGCCAGCTTGATGTCGCGGCGCGGCTTGAAGCCCGCCTGCTTGAGCCGCACCAGGCTGTCGACCCAGATGGCCGCCTGCGCCTTGTCGTCCGAGGCGCCGCGGGCGAAGAAGTAGCCGTTCTCCTCGACCAGGGTGAACGGGTCGCGGGTCCAGTCGGCGGCGTTGGCCTCGACGACGTCGATGTGGGCCAGCAGCAGCATGGCGCCGGCTTTCGGGTCGGTCCCGTGCAGTACGGCGACCAGATTGCCCTCGCGCGGATGGTCGGGATGGACCACCACCTGCACGTCGGCCGCCGGGAAGCCCGCCGCCGTCAGCCGCGCGCCCATCGCCTCGGCCGCTTTCGTGCAGCTGCCGACCGAGAGGGTGGTGTTGATCTCGACCAGCTCCTTGTAGAGCGCCTTGAAGGCCAGCTGGTCCGGCCGCACCACGGCCGGCGGCGTCGCTGTCTGCGCGCCGGCCACGCCGCTCAGCGACAGCGCCAGCGCCGTCGCCAGAAGTCCTCGTCCGAGGGTCATGTCGTGGTCCTTACTTCGCCGAGGCGTAGGTCTTGATCAGGCCGTAGAGGAAGTCGCGCGCGTCATAGAGCGACTTGACCCGCAGGCGTTCGTTCAGGCCGTGCACCCCGCTGTTGCCGCCGTCGGCGAAGATGCCGGTCAGGCCGTAGGTCGGGATGCCGTAGCTGTTGAGATACTTGCCGTCGGTCGCGCCGGTCGACTGGAACGGCACGATCGGCACGCCCGGCCACAGCTTGTCGGCCTGGGCGCGGATCGGCTTCATGATTTCCGGCGTCAGCGGCGGCGGCGGCGGGGTCAGATGCGCCGTCTCGTCCGGCGTCACCGTCACCTTGGGGTCGGCGGCCAGGGCCGTCAGCCGGGCCTGGACGGTCTCGACGGTCACGCCCGGGAAGATGCGGCAGTTCACATTGGCCTCGGCCCGCTGCGGCAGGGCGTTGGGCGCGTGGCCGGCGCTGGCCATGGTCGCCACGCAGGTGGTGCGCAGCATGCTGTTCCAGGTCGGGTTGCGCGAGATGACGGCCGCGGCCGCCGCGTCGGTCGGATCGGCGACGATGGCCTTCATCGCAGCCCCCGTCTCGGCGTCGACCAGCGGGGCCATGGCGGTGAAATAGGCGCGGGTGGTGTCGTTAAGCTGGACGGGGAAGTCGTAGTCGCCGATGCGCGCCAGCGCGCCGGCCAGATGGGTGATGGCGTTGTCATGCACCGGCCGGCTGGAGTGGCCGCCCGGGTTGGTCGAGCCGAGCGTGAAGTCCTGGTAGACCTTTTCGCCGGACTGGATCGACAGCGACACGGGCTTGCCGTCGTCGCCGAGCAGGCCGCCGGCGCCTTCATTGAGCGCGAACCCGGCGTCGATCAGGTCGCGGTATTTGGTGACCAGCAGCTCGGCGCCGTTCAGCGCGCCGTCGCTCTCCTCGCCACAGGTCAGGGCCATCTTCACGGTCCGGCGGGGTTTGGTCTTCTCCGCCTTGAGCCGGATCATGGTGTCGACCCAGATCGAGGCCTGGGCTTTGTCGTCAGAGGCGCCGCGGGCGTAGAACCAGCCGTCCTCCTCGATCAGGGTGAAGGGATCGCGCGTCCAGTCGGCCCGGTTGGCCTCGACCACGTCGATATGCGCCAGCAGCAGCACGGCCTTGGCCTTGGGATCGGTCCCCGGCAGCACGGCGACGAGATTGCCCTCGCGCGGATGGGCCGGGTCGACGATCAGATGCAGGTCGCTGTCGGGATAGCCGGCGGCCTTCAGCCGCGCCGCCATCGCCTCGGCCGCCTTGGTGCAGCTGCCGACCGACAGGGTGGTGTTGATCTCGACCAGCTCCTTGTAGAGGGCGCGGAAGGCCAGCTGATCGGGACGGGGCGCCGCCTGCTGGGCGCCCGCCAGTCCCGGCAACGCCGCCGCCAGCGCCGCGCCCGCGACCATCTTCCGCCAAACCCGCATGACTCACTCCCTCCGCTGAGGGACCAGTTTCACACTGTTCAAGCGGGGGCGCGCAAGGGGACATGTCCCCGGCGGATTGACGCCTTCGTCTTTGCAGTTCGTTCAGGGTTCGGCCACATTGGTAGAACACATGATGAACGCGATTCGGATTCTCGGGCTCGATCCTGGTCTGCGGCGCACCGGCTGGGGCGTGATCGCGGTCGAGGGCTCGCGCCTGACGTGGGTCGCGCACGGGGTGATCACCTCGGCTGACAAGGCCCCGCTGGCGGAGCGGCTGCTCAGCCTGTTCGACGGCATCGGCGCGGTGATCGCGACGCATGCGCCGCATGAGGCCGCCGTCGAGGAGACCTTCGTCAACAGCAACCCGCAGTCGACGCTGAAGCTCGGCCAGGCGCGCGCCGCCGCGATGATCGCCCCGGCGAAGGCCGGGCTGCTGGTCGCCGAATACGCCGCCCGCGAGGTCAAGAAGTGCGTCGTCGGCACCGGAGCCGCCGACAAGACCCAGGTCGCCTTCATGATCGCCCGGCTGCTGCCGACGGCCGGCGGCCCGACGCAGGACGCCGCCGACGCCCTGGCCGTGGCCATCACCCACGCCCATTCCCGCAAGGCGCGGATGCTGAGGCAGGTCGCATGATCGGGCGGCTGCGCGGCATCGTCGCCGAGATCGGCGAGGAAGAGGCCCTGATCGATGTCGGCGGGGTCGGCTATGTCGTGCGCTGCGGCTCGCGCACGCTCGGCCGGCTGCCGGCCGTCGGCGACGAGACCGTGGTCCATGTCGAGCATCAGTGGAGCGAGGCCCAGGGTCCGCGCCTGTACGGCTTCTCCACCCGCGAGGAGCGCAGCGTCTTCGTGCTGCTGCAGGCCATCCAGGGCGTCGGGCCCAAGGCCGCCATGGCCGTGCTCGACGTGCTGCCGCCGGCCGATCTGGCCGGGGCCGTGCAGCGCGGCGACCAGGCGCTGGTCGCCCGGGCCAACGGTGTCGGCCCCAAGCTCGCCCAGCGCATCGTGCTGGAGCTGAAGGGCAAGCCGCTCGGCGACGGCCTGATCAGCGGCGGAACCGGCCCCGGCGGGATCGAGACCCCGAAGGTTCACAAGGTCAGCGCCTCGGGCGAGGCCGTGGCCGCCCTGATGGGCCTGGGCATCGCCGAGCCCGTCGGCCGCCGCGCGGTCGAGCATGCCGTGGGGCAGCTGGGCGACGAGGCCGATGTCGGCGCGCTGGTAAAGGCCGCGCTGAAGGAGATCGGGCGGTGAGGGCCCGCGAGACCATCGTGCGTCCTTCGAGACGCGATCCTGAGGGATCGCTCCTCAGGATGACGAACACCAATGCCCGTCATGGTGAGGAGCGAGCTTCAAGCGAGCGTCTCGAACCACGCAACGGCGTCCCGGCATGACCGACGACCGGATCATCTCGGCCGAGGCCGCGCCGTTCGAGGCGACCGACAAGGCGCTGCGGCCGCAGACCCTCGCCGAGTTCGTCGGCCAGGAGCAGACCAAGGCCAACCTCAAGGTCTTCATCGACGCGGCCCGCGACCGTAACGAGGCGCTCGACCACGTGCTGCTGTTCGGTCCGCCGGGGCTGGGCAAGACCACCCTGGCGCAGATCGTCGCCCGCGAGCTGGGCGTCGGCTTCCGCGCCACCAGCGGGCCGGTGCTGGCCAAGGCCGGCGACCTGGCCGCCATCCTGACCAATCTCGAACCGCGCGACGTGCTGTTCATCGACGAGATCCATCGCCTGCCGGCCAATGTGGAGGAGATCCTTTACCCGGCCATGGAGGATCACGTCCTCGACCTGATCATCGGCGACGGGCCGTCGGCGCGGTCGATCCGCATCGATCTGGCGCCCTTCACCCTGGTGGCGGCGACCACGCGGGCGGGCCTGCTGGCCACGCCGCTGCGCGACCGGTTCGGCATCCCGCTGCGGCTGGAGTTCTATACCCCGTCGGAGCTGCAGCGCGTGCTGCTGGGCGCGGCCCGCAAGATGGGCGCGCCGCTCAGCGAGGACGGGGCCGGCGAGATCGCCGCCCGCTCGCGGGGCACGCCGCGCGTGGCCGGCCGGCTGCTGCGGCGGGTGCGCGACTTCGCCGCCGCCGACGGCGCGACGCTGATCGACAAGGCCCACGCCGGCCGGGCCCTGGCGCGGCTGGAGGTCGACGAGGCCGGGCTCGACAGCCTCGACCGCCGCTACATGCGCGCCCTGATCGAGAACTACGGCGGCGGGCCGGCCGGGGTCGAGACCCTCGCCTACGCCATTGCCGAGGCCCGCGACGCGGTCGAGGACGTCATCGAACCCTTCCTGCTGCAGCAGGGCTTCATCCAGCGCACGCCGCGCGGCCGGGTCGCCTGCGGCAAGGCCTATCTGCATCTGGGTCTGAAGGAACCGCCGCCGCCGAAAGGCGCGCCAGGACTGTTCGACGAGGGCTGAGCTCAGGCCGCGTCGGGCATCGGTGGCCGGGCGCCGTCACCGGTCGGCATCGGGCGGAACACGCTCAGGCGCTCGGGACAAGCCAGCCACGGACGGCCGTTTTCGTGGCGGAACAGATAGTCCACGGCCTGGCGCATCTCTGCCGGCGAATAGGGCTTGGGCAGGGAGGCGACCGCCGCTTCGCGCGCCAGTTCGACCACATCGCGCTGGCCGCTGATGAAAAGCACCGGGATGCCCATGGCCCTGAAATCCCAGGCCAGGGCCGCGCCGTCGTCGTCGCCTTCGAGATCGATGTTGACCAGCGCCAGATCCGGCCGCGTCGCACGGGCCATGGTCAGCGCCTCCTGGTGACGGGTGGCCAGCTCAAGCACGCGATAGCCGTTGTCTTCGAACTCGTCCTGCAGGCTCATCGCGATCAGCAGCTGATCCTCGACGATGAGCAGCACCTTGGGCGCCGCATTGACGGGCGTGGTCATGGGATCAGTCTCCGGTCCATTCCGTAACCATCGGAGGAGGCGCCGGTTCCGGGGAGCCGAACCTTTCCGCCCTTCACGGCGTTCCCTGCCCCAGGGCCGCCCCGTGATGACGGCCCGACGGAGGGACTTCCCATGACACTGCGCATCCTGCTGCTCGCCGGCGTGGCCGTGACGCTCGCCGCCTGTGGAGACGGGTCCGCCGGCGGCCGCTGCAAGTCGCCGATCGACTCGAAGGGAACGCAGAAGGCCGTGGCCGTCGAGCCGGGGCCCGTGCTCAACGCCGACGTCGGCCGCATCGACGCCCGCGCGGCGACGGCCGACGCCCGGGCCTGCGTCCAGCGCTATGCGTGGAAGCTGTCGAAGGGCAAGGACGACACCGAAGTTGTCGCCGCCGCCGCCGTGACCGCCTGCGACGCCTTCATCGCCGCCGCCACCCAGGCCGAGCAGGGCCCGGCCGGCGCCCAGGACCTCAACGCCCTGCAG
>CANJYY010000162.1 GCA_947479185.1 Caulobacteraceae bacterium | reverse complement strand
GGGCTACATCGCGGTGGCGGGCTAGGCCCTGCGATGCTCGCCTTCGGGGGAGCTGTCGGCGAAGCCGACTGAGGGGGTCATCCGAGACTGGAGCGGCCCCCTCCACCGCCTTCGGCGGCCCCCCTCCCCCGGTGGGGGAGGATCCTACAGCCGGAACCCGCCCTCGCAGATCTTGCCGAAGGCGGCCTTGGTGATCTTGGTCCAGGTCTTCTTCGTCGGGTTGCGGAAGTAGAGCGGGTCGCGGACCTTTGACGGGTCGAAGCCTTCCTCGACCAGGTCGACCTTGCGGTACTTGAAGGTGCCGGTGGTCTCGATCTGGCGCTGCAGCCGCAGGAACAGCGGCTGGGCGTAGGTCGGCAGCTTGCTTTCCACGTGAGCGTAGAAGCCGGTGAGGTCGAAGTCGTCGTCGACCGTCAGGGCGACCATGCCGGCGCGACCGTCCTGGCCCGGCACGGCGACGCCGTAAACATTGGCCTCCAGCACACCCGGGGCCTCGGCCAGCTGGTCGGCGACCTCGCCCGTCGAGACGTTCTCGCCCTTCCAGCGGAAGGTGTCGCCGATGCGGTCGATGAAATAGAAGTAGCCGTCCGCATCCTGGCGCATCAGGTCGCCGGTGCGGAACCAGGCGTCGCCCTTCTGGAAGACGTCGCGCAGCACCTTCTTTTCGGTGGCGGCCTTGTCGGCGTAGCCGGTGAAGGTGGTCCGGGGATCGCTGGTGTCGATCTTGCCGATACATTCGCCGATCTGGCCGGGGCCGCATTCGATGCAGCAGCCGTCGGGGCCGCGGACCGGCTGCTCCGTCTCGACGTCGAACTGGACCAGGCGGGCGTTGACGCGCTTCTTCAGCCACTTGGGCAGGCGGCCGATGGCGCCGACGTGGCCGTCGAAGTTGAACATCGACACATTGCCTTCGGTCGAGCCGTAGAACTCCATCACCCGGGGGATGTTGAAGCGGGTGACCATGTCTTGCCAGACATCGGCGCGCAGGCCGTTGCCGAAGGCCAGCCGCAGCTTGTGGTCACGCTCGAGCGGGTCGGCCGGGGCGTTGATCAGATAGCGGCAGAGCTCGCCGATATAGACGAACATCGTGCAGTTCTCGTCGTGCACGTCCTTCCAGAACTGGGTCGTCGAGAACTTCTTGCGCAGCACGATCGAGCCGCCCGTCAGCAGGGCCGCGCCCATGCCGCAGAGCCCGCCGGTGGCGTGGTAGAGCGGCAGCACCTGGTAGATGCGGTCGGTCGCCTCCGCCCCCGTCGCGCCGGCGAAGCCGCGCATGTAGAGCTGAATGCGCATGTGGTTCATGCGGGCGGCCTTGGGCAGGCCCGTCGTGCCGCTGGTGAAGATCCACAGTGCCGTGTCGCTGGCGCGCAGTTCACCGCGCGCCGTCTGCCGGTCGGGGCGCAGGCTGCTGCAGCTCTTGAGGGCAGCAGCCAGGTCGCGGCGGTCGCCGGCGACCGGGCCGAGGGTCCATTGCGCCACATGCTTGGTCAGCTGACCGCGCACGGCCTCCAGGGCCGGTGACGTCTCGGCGTCGACCAGGCAGTGCAGCGCGCCGGAGATGTTCAGGCAGTGGGCCAGCGGCGCGCCGGTCAGGTTGGTGTTGATCAGGGCCGTGGCCACGCCGACCTTGGTCAGGCCGTACCAGATCGGCAGGTATTCGGCGCGGTTGGGCATGAACAGCGCCACCGTCTGGCCGCGGGTGATGCCCTGCTCCTTGGCCCAGTGGGCGTAGCGGTTGGCCAGCGCGTCCATCTCGCCATAGGTGAGGGTCTTGCCCTCGAAGGTGATCGCCGGGCTGTCACGATGGGCGTCGACGGCCGCTTCCAGGTCGTCGCAGATCAGCTCCCGGCTGTCCGGCGCGATGGGCTTGACCCACTTCAACGTGCGGCTCAGGCCCTTGAAGAACCTTAGCTCGCGCGCGATCCGCGCTTTCAGCTTCATGGGTACGCCCTCCGACCGCCCCCGACGTTTCGCCTGCCGGGCGAATTGGGGTCAAGACAAGCCTAGGGGTCAGGCGTTGCGGGCCGGTGAACGTGGCGCAAAGAGCGCACCCGACGCCGCCCAAACCGGCGCCGTCGCCGAAGAGGGGCCTGACCAATTACGGCGAGAACGTGTCAAGTATCTACAAGTCCTCGTCGGATATCCATCGCCTTGGTGTCTTCTTTTTACAATCCTCGACCCACGTTAGAAATACATCTCGTGGATGTCTGGTGACGATAAATCGCAAGAACGATGATTGGTGGATCATGGAACCTGTTCTGCCCGGAGGCCGTTGAACATCCGAACCACTACCACAGAGAGGCTTTCCATGTCCCTGGATCGTGATGCTGCCCGTGCGTTGTTCGACAATGCCGCCCCCATGCCCGCCGGCGCCGGCGGCGCCGCCTTCGCGTCCGCCTCGCCGTTCGCTCCCGCCGCGAACGATGCGCTGACCGCCCGGATGAGCGGCGGCTCGACCCGCAAGAGTATCGACTGGCGCCTGGCGGCTCCGGTCGGGGTCGCCGCCCTGTGCGCCGGCGCCGCCCTGCTGATCGTGTCGCAGCGCGACCCGGCCGAGCCCGGCAAGACCGTCGCCACCACAGAGGTGACCCGTCCGCTGCCGACGCCCCTGCCCGCGGCGACGCCGTCGCCGGAACCGGTCGAGACGGCCGCCGCCGCGCCGCCGTCCTCGATCGTCGCCCCGCCGGCCGCCCGGCCAGCGCCCGCGGTCCGCGCCCGCGTCACGCCGGCGCCTGCCCGTCGCGCTCCGCCGCCGCGCACCGTCGCGGCCGCCCCCAGCGCGAGCGACGCGTCGAGCAACGTCAGTGCGCGCGAGCCCTACGTCCCGCCGCCCAGCCTGGGCGCGCCCGTGAGCGTCATCCCGGCCGCCCCGCCGCCGGTGATGACGCCCGACCCCGCGCCGGTCACGCCGCAGCCGTAGACTTCGACGACAATGACCGTGAAAGGCCCTCCGGACCGGGAGGGCCTTTTGCGTTTCCGGCCTATGGTGTCCCGGCATCCGGAGACCGACTCATGCGCCAGCGCCTCGCCCTGACCGCCCTGCTCGTGGCCGAGTACGATCCGGCGATCGCCTTCTTCGTCGATTGCATGGGCTTTACCCTGGTCGAGGACAGGCCCCAGGGCGAGGGCAAGCGCTGGGTCGAGGTGGCGCCGCCCGGAACCGACGGCGGCGGGCTGCTGCTGGCGCGGGCCGCCGATGAAGGCCAGCGCGCGGCGATCGGCAAACAGGGCGGCGGCCGCGTGTTCCTGTTCCTCGAGACCGACGACTTCGACCGCGACCATGCCCGCATGGCCGCCGCCGGGGTGCGCTTTCTCGAAATCCCGCGCCGGGAGCCCTACGGATCGGTGGCGGTGTTCGAGGACCTGTGCGGCAACCGGTGGGACCTGATCGAGCGGACCTAGGGGGACGGACGGGACACGTACCGAAGACGGTACATGTCCCCTAGCCGGTCACCGCCGTGGCGTTCATCGCCTCGCGCCAGTGGCGTTCGCGACTCTTGAGCTTGCTGGTCAGCTCCCAGCCCGACAGGTCATCCTCCGCCAGGGCCTCGATGTCCTCGATGCTGAAGGCCTCGGCGCCATGGGCCGTCCACTCGGCCTGCAGCGCCCGGTTGGGATGGGTGCCGAGCTTGAGCGGAAACCAGACGCCGTTGCGACAGGTGTCCAGGTTGGGCGTCGCCTGGACCCAGACCTGGCCTGTCGTCGCGCAGCGGACGGCGAAGATCCCCGGCCGGGGTTTGCGCTCCCGATAGGCCGCCAGCAGTTCCTTGCGACGCTCCCTGCTCATGTCGTCTCTCCGAAGCCGGGCGCCGCCAGCCGCAGGGCATGGTCGCGCACGTCCGTCGCCCAGGACTCCGTATGGGTCTCGAAGGCCGTCCGGTCGGCGGCGTAGAGCGCCCGCACCGCGTCCTCGAAGCCCGGCGCGTCGCCGGCCAGGGTGGTCATGAACCGATAGGCGCTGTCGCGCGCCGCCCGGGCCCGTTCGCGCGGATCCTTGCGGGCAGCCTCGACCAGCTTGCGCAGCGCCACCGAGGCGCCGCCCGGCTGGGCCGCCAGCCATTCCCAGTGGCGCGGCAGCAGGGTGATTTCCCGCGGTACGACGCCGAGCTTCGGCCGGCCGGGCCCCTTGGCCTCGACGGCGGCGACCCGGGCCGCAACCTCGGCGACCGTGCCGCGCAGGTCGACCTCTACCCGGCGGCTGTCGTCGTCGGCGAGGATCAGCACCGAGGCGTTGGGACGCTGGTTGAGCACCCCGCGCACGGCAGGGGCGACGTCGGACAGCGGTCCGGCGGCGATCAGGCGCTGGCCTTCAAAGGCGGCGCAGGGGGTTTCGGGGTCGTGGGCCATGGCGGCGCTCCGTCAAACAGAGCTCGCCTTTTACCCGGATAAATCAACGAGTCAATATCGCCCGGGTAATATCTAGGCGGGGTCCGGCTGGCTGTAGGCGATATAGCCGCGCTCGACCATCCGGCGCATGGCCTCGTAGGCCTCGGCCAGTTCCTCGAAGGTGTGGCGCAGATGGGTCAGCTGGCTGAGGTCCTGCGGCGTCATCTTTCCGCCGGCGGCCGAGACCGCGAGCGCCTGGGCCACCCAGGTGGCGCGGGCGGCGGCGGCGGCCACGGCCAGGCGCTGGAACTTCTTCGCGTCGCCGGCCCCGAGCGCCTGGCTGATGACCGCCTTGTTGGCGGCGAAGGCCGTGTAGTCGATGTGTTCAAGGACCCCGCGCATGCGCCGCTGAGCCTGGGGATCGCTCTGATCCTCGGGCTCGAAGTGGTCGTTCACGCGGCGAAAGCTGCCGGTTCGGGATACGGACATCGCGTCCTGCCTTCCGTCGGGCCACGAAAACGGCCCCGCTATTGCCCGAAGGTTAGAATGTGTCGCGTTAACACACCCTTAGAGGGGTCCCCGGGACAGGGGCAGCCAGTAATAGGCGTCCGTGGTGTACCGCCCCTCGGCCACACGCAGGGCGAACGGCTCCAGGCCCCAGCGCTGGAAGCCCCGGCTTTCGTAGAGCGCCACGGCCGGGGCATTGGTCGAGACCACGATGAGCTGCAGCACGTCCACCTCGTCACCGGCATGGGCGATGACCGCGTCGAGCAGCCGCCCGCCGAGGCCCCGGCCCCGGACCGAGTCGCGGACGTACATGCTCCAGACCCGGCCCTTGTGGCGCTCGCGCAGCGGCTCGTGGCGGGCGAAGCCGGCCATGGCGCACAGCCCCTCTCCGTCGACGAAGCCGCCGAACACCGCCGTGGCCGCCAGGGTGGCGGCGACACGGTCCAGCGGCCTGGTCCGTTCCTCGAGGATGTCCGTGCCGAAGGACTCCGGCTCGGCCGCCATCGCTTCCAGCCGCAGGGCATGGAAGGCGGCGGCGTCGGCGGCGGTCAGGCGGCGGATGTCGGTCAACGTCCTCCCGGCATCACCGCCTCCGGCCCCGGGAAGGCCCAGCGCAGGGCGCGCAGCCCGGCGGGATGGTAGGTCGAGCGGTGGCGTTCGTCGGGAAAGGCCTCGTAGAGCCAGGCGGGGCCGCCGGGCTCCGCCGCCTTCAGCGCCGCCGTCAGGCGCGCCATCGCCGCCTCCGCCCCGTCATCGGCCGCCCGTGAGACATACAGCCGGCGACCGGCCGGCCAGGAACGCTTCAGCAGGCTCGCCGCCTCGCGGCTGAGGCTTTCGTCGTCCCACCAGAGGCTGGGGCTGACGGCGATGTAGGTCGAGAACAGCTCCGGCCGGCGCAGGGCCGTGTCGAGCACGAAATAGCCGGCCAGGGATTCGCCGATGATCGCCGTCTCGCCCGAGGTGCGGTAGCGCGCCGCGATCGCCGGCAGCAGGTCCTCGGCGAGGAAACGGCGGAACAGGGCCGCGCGGCCGCTGGTCGGATAGGCCTTGCGCTCCGTCTCGCTCGGGGTGGTGAAGTCACGCACCCGAAGGCCCGGACCACTCTCGATACCGACCACGATGACCTCGTCGGTCACGCCGTTCAGCCCCGCCAGGGCCGCCAGCCCGACCACAGGCAGCAGATCCTGCTGCTCGCCGCCGTCGAGCAGATAGAGCACCGGATAGCTCTGCTTGCCGTCGGCGTAGGACGGCGGCAGCCAGACGGTGATGTGGCGGACCTCCGCCTCGGCGCGGGAGGGCAGATCGAAGGCCGAGCCCAGGACGATGGGGCGCTCGGCCGCAGGCTGGGCAAGGGCCGGCGAGGCCGTCAACAGGACGGCGAGGGCGAGAAACAGGCGAGTCATCATGGCGCAACGCTAACAAGAAACCGGCCGTCAGGTCACGCCGGGCTGGCGCGCGCCTTGCAGGCCGGAGAGCGAGCGTCCCTGTCGGGACCGGGAGCCGCCCTTGATGAACCGCCCTG
>CANJYY010000161.1 GCA_947479185.1 Caulobacteraceae bacterium | reverse complement strand
TGTGTTAGGCCTGCCGCCAGCGTTCGCTCTGAGCCAGGATCAAACTCTCAGGTTGAGTTGACCGCTAACCCAAAATTACCGACCTCAGTTGGAATACCGAGGTCAATCGTTCTGGTTTTGCATAGTATCTTGACGAGTTCCCATTCACATTGGCCGCCGCGCCGAAGCGTGACGACCGATATTCATGGTGTCTTCAAGAGACCGCAATTGTCAGCGTATCGAGGACATACTTGCTATGTCCGCAAAACGCCGCCGCCTGCGTTTCTCTTTCCAAATCAACGATGTCAAAGACCCGACCGGGTTGCCCCTGCCCACCGTTTAGCGCCCGGTGTCGGCGAGGAGCGGCGTATCTAGTCGCTCCGGTTTTCCGTGTCAACCGACTTCTTTCGAAGCGTTCCGGTTTCCGCGGTTCCCGTCGTTCCGGGTTGAACCGGACCGGCGGGAGCGGCGTCTTTAAAAGAAGCCACCCTATCAAGTCAACCAGTTCTTTTAGAAGAGAACCGATTTTCTCGAACCCTTCAGATCGGAAGCTTTCCGAACCCTCCAGGAGGTGGCTTCTTTACTTAGAAGCCGTAGTCCAAGTCAACTGGTTCTATTTAAAAACAGAACCGATCTTCTTGGTGTGCCGGGCGGAAAACCTTTCCGTTCCGGCGGTGAGCGGCGCTTCTAGTCGAAGCTCCATCCCTCCGTCAACCAACCATTTCCACTTTCCGCTGACGCTGGGCCGAGGCCGGTTGTCGGGCGCAAACGGGGTGAAGGGCCGCCGAGGGGCTACCCTCTTCAGTATCCTTCACCGAGTCGATTGAGGCTGCGGAACCTAGCGACCAAACCTGCGAAAATCAAGAGCCTTTGGAGCTTTCGACGTTCGCTGGGGGGCCGCGGCTCCGAGCGAGCGCGGCTTGTATCGGGAGGGGCCGCCGACTCGCAACCCCTCTTCTGAACAAATGTCGCGCCGGCATCCCGTCAGGCGCTTGCGAACCCTCGGCCGCCCCGGCAAACACGGGCGCAGGAGACTTTATATACGATGCTCTCGCACAAGGCCCGATACGCGCTGCGCGCCCTGGTCGAACTGACCCGCGAGGATGGCGGTCAGATGACGGCCGCCGACCTGGCCACCCGGGCCGATGCGCCGCGGAAGTTCCTCGAGGCCATTCTGCTGGAGCTGTCGCGCCGGGGAATCGTCCGCAGCCGGCGTGGCAAGTTCGGTGGCTATTCCCTTGGACGCGCGCCCGAGGCCATTTCCTTCGCCGAGATCATCCGGGTGATCGATGGGCCGCTTGCCCTGGCCCCTTGTGTCAGCCGTACCGCGTTCCGCAAATGCGATGACTGCCCCACGCTTGAGGGCTGCTCTCTTAGAGAGGCGCTGTTGCGCGCCCGCGACGCCACGGCCGGCGTACTTGAAGGCTACAGCCTGGCGGATGCCGCCAAGGCCGAGGCCGCCGAGATCCCCGCCGCGGTCTAGCCGGCGGCGATATAAGCCTTCAGGCCGTCCGCCTCGGCCTCGATCTCGCTGATCTTGTGCTTCACCAGGTCGCCGATCGAGATGATCCCGGCCAGACGGCCGTCCCGCATCACCGGCAGGTGGCGGATTCGCCGGTCTGTCATGCGGGTAAGCAGCGAGTCGACGGTCTCGGCCGGGGTGGCGAAGACCACATCACGGGTCATGCAGACATTGATCGGCCGATTGAGGGCCCCGCCCCCCTCCTCCGCGACCATGCGGACGATATCGCGTTCGGAGACGATGCCGACGACCGACTCTCCGTCCACCACCACCATGGCGCCGACGCGCCTTGAATAGAGCAGGGCCGCCACCGCCCCCACGGTCTCGCCGGGTCCGGCGGTAAAGACGAGGTCACCCTTGTCCTTGAGGATCTGGGAAACGAGCAAAGCCGGCACCTCCCTCTTTATATACGCGTTGGCGACAGGCTCCCCCAAACCTCGCCGGGAATCAACGCTCTTCGCGGTAACTTGGCCGTGCGAGGCGGGTGAAGGGGCCGATCAGCAGCAGGCCGGCGAGGAATCCGGCGATGTGCGCCTCCCAGGCGATATGCAAACCGCTCGCGGCCAGGCCGGTCAGGCCGATCAGCAGGTTCAGGATCACAACCGCCGCGATCTGGCCGCGTACGGGCCCCTCCCAGACCTTCCACAGCCCCCGCCACCGTCCGAGCAGCCGCGCCGCGCCGCCCCACAGGCCGCTTATCGCTCCGGACGCGCCGACCACCAGGTCCACGCCATTCGGATGCAGGGCGATATAGCCAAGCCCGCCGAGGACGCCGCAGAGCAGGAAGAAGAGCAAAAAGGTCCCTGCCGCCCGCGGACCGGGACCAAAATGCCGGGCGACGGCCGGACCGAAGGCCAGGGCCGCGCCGGCGTTCATCAACAGATGAACCAGATTGGCGTGCAGGAAGACATGACTGATGAGGGTCCACCAGCGCCCCTCGGCAAGCGCGGGGCGTGACAGAGCGAGCGCCGCCACGGCATCGGGCGTCAGCAGCAGAACCTGAACGCCATAAGCGATCCCGAGCAGGGCGATGACCGCAAGACTGATCCCCGGCGCATTGAACATCGGCTCGCGCGACGACGCTTGCGGCCCGGTTGTGTCGCCCTCGAACTCACTCACACAAATTCCTTCCGCCTTAACCAAATCACCAAGGGTTCGCCCGCAGGATGAAAGCTGTCCTGATTTGGCACGTTCATTGCTTGTGCGCAGGCGTGCACTTTAATCCGCGCGGAGCTTTTTTCATGGCGGCGTTCTCTTCCAGGGGCCTCTTCGCAGTCGGCGCCGCCTCGGTGCTCGGCGTTCTGGCCTGCGCGTCAGTCGCCGGGGCCCAGCAGATGAGCACGAACTCGGCCTCGTTCAATGCCGGATACGGCCGCGTCTCTGGCCAGGAGAACCGGGGCGTCGAGTACGGCACGCGCGATTCCTCGGGCAATCGTCTGATCGTCGACGGCCTGATCCAGAGCGGCGAGACCCAGAGCAACTTCTCCCAGATCAGCGGCGGCGTGTTCGCCTCGGGGTCGGGCGTCGGCTCCGGCGGCAGCTCCACCGCCATCGGCAACAACCTGGTCGTCATCACCCAGGGCAGCTGGAACACCGTCATCGTCACATCGGTGCAGACCAACACCGGCGACATCACCGCCGGGACGACCACCAACGGGGGCAATTGATGGCCAATGCCGGGGCGCGCATCGGCGCGCTGCTCTCCGCCAGTTCGCTGATCCTGTCTGCCTGCGCCACGCCCGTGGCCGGGCCGAACGGCCTCTATGCGACGCCCATCGGCACGGCGCCGGTGACCGCCAACCCGACGCCCTACACCGACGCCCTGGTCTGCATCGCCCAGTACGCCCGGCAGTACAGCCTGCGCGCGCCGCGCATCTCGGTCGGTCGCATCAGCGATCTGACCGGCAAGGAAGAAGCCGACGGCTCCGGTCGCAAGATCACCCAAGGCGCCTCGCTCATGGCCATGACGGCCCTGGCCAAGGCCGGCATCCCGCAGGTCGAGCGGTTCGACACCTCGGTGTCCGAGCTCGAGCTGAAATACGCCAACAACAAGCTGATCACCGACGGCCCGACGCCCGGCGTCGACGGCCCGGTCGATCCGCGCAAGATCTTCTCCGGCCAGGTGGCGGGATCGGACTTCTACATCACCGGCGGCATCACCGAGCTGAACTACAACATCCGCTCCTCCGGGGCCGACGCCCTGGCCGGCGACCGTGACGCCGAGGGCGCCAAGGGCAGCTTCAAGGCCCGGGTGTTCGTGATGAACATCGCCATGGACATCCGGCTGGTGAACACCCGCACCCTCGAGGTGGTGGACGTCATCTCCTACCAGAAGCAGATCGTCGGCCGCGAAGTCGGCATCGGCCTGTTCGACTTCCTCAATGGCAATGTGTTCGACATCTCCGCCGGCACCGGCGCGCTCGAGCCGGTCCAGCTGGCCGTGCGGGCCCTGGTCGAACGCGCCGTCGTCGAGATGTCGGCCAATCTCTACGGCATGCCGGGCCCGCAGGCCTGCATGACCTCCGATCCGCTGGGGGGCGGCACCACAGGCGCCACGGGCGGCTTCACGCCGGCCTACAACAACCTGGGAACCAACAATGCCACGACCCGCGCGCAGCCTGATCGCTGGAACGATGGCCGCAGCACCGGTGATCGCGCTCCTCTGCGCGGCCGGTACTAGCCAGGCCCAGACCCCGCCCAGCGGGGTTCTCAACAACCAGATCCAGCTGGGCGACGTCTTCGCCACCCAGACGATCAACGTCGTCTCGGTCACCGACGGCGTCGGGGCCCAGACCAATGCGACGGGCAACAACCTGATCGGCGCGACCGACGGCGCGGACCTCAACATCACCTCGAACCAGACCATGGCCGGTTCGGCCATCGCCTCGACCACGGTCAACGCGACCGGGAGCCTCGGCGACAGCTCGCAGATCAACACCACCGCCATCGGCAACGCCGTCGAGGCCGGCACGACCCAGGGCGTGATGGTCGGGGTCTACACCCAGATCGCCACCGCGGCCCCGCAGGTCACCGCCAGCGGCATGCTCGAGGCGGACACGGCCGAGGCCGGCGATGTCGGCCTGGCCACCACCGCGGCGGTCAACAGCGTCTCGCTAGGCCTGACCAACGGCTCGGCCGGCGTGCTGGTCAACCAGACCAGCGCCGCCTCGGTCCTCGCCGACGGCGGCGCGGTGATCGGCTATGTCAGCGGCACGGCCGACGTTTCCGGCGTCGCCTCGGGCAACACCATGAGCCTGGTCGGCACGGACTCCTCGGCCGCCCGCGCCGTCGTCTACCAGAGCAACACCGCCGCCCTGACCCAGGCCAGCCAGTTCACCGCCTACGGCAACGTCCAGACGGCCAGCACCAGCGCCACGGCCAGCGGCAACGTCGCCGTCTCGACCAACGAGGGCGTGCTGCTCGACCTCACGGCTACCCAGTTCAACCAGTCCTACGTCCGGGCCCAGGCCGAGAGCGCCGCCTACGAGTTCGGTGAAGGCGCCTCGACGGCCTACGCGGTCGGCAACTCGACCCTGGCCGGCAATTCCGGTGAGGCGGTCGTGCTGGAGAACGTGCAGATCAACACCGGCGGCGGCGTCGAGGCGATCGCCGGCTTCGAAGGCACGGACGGCTATGATGGCTATGCCCGGGCCACGGCGGTCGGCAACGACACGACCGGCTACGCCTGCACCACCTGCTACGGCTCGATGACCGTCGACAGCCGCCAGACCAACAGCGCCGACGTCGGGGCGACCTCGACGACGACCATCGGCTCCGGCCGGGTGATCAATTCGACCTCGACCGCCGTCGGCAACAACGCCAGCTTCTACGTCACGCGGCCCGGGACCTAGGGGCGGACGGCAGGCGCTTCAGTGCCTGTCGGCAAAGGCGCGCACGGTTTCTCCGCCCCCTCCACCGTCATCCTTGGGCTTGTCCCGAGGATCCATGAACGCCCGGGCGATCGGGCGGCCTCCGACATCGCCGCGTGGACGATGAAGGTCGTTGTGCATGGGTCCTCGGGACAAGCCCGAGGATGACGGGGAAAATTTGGGACGCAGCTGCGCGGTGGCCGGGCCGCCGCGTCGAGCCCTTCCAGCAGGAAGTGGAGAGAAGCGCCCCCTACCCCACTGCCCACCGCAGCAGCCCGGCCGCCGCGCAGCCGAAGATCACCAGCACCACATTGGCCTTTAATCGGATCAGGGCGACGCCCGCCGCCACGGCGAGGGCCGCCGTGATCCAGTCGAGGCTGGTCGGGTCCGGCAGCCAGACCTTGCCGCCCCAGGGCCAAAGATACGCCGTGCTGCCCGCGAACAGCACATGGATAGCGAACCACAGCGCCAGGCTGGCGATCACGCCGAGCACCGCCGCCATGACCGCGCCCAGCGCCCCACGCGCCAACCGGCTGCGGCGCAGGGTCTCCGACCAGGGCGCGCCGGCGAAGATGAACAGGAAGGACGGGACGAAGGTCTGCCACAGGGCCATCAGGAACCCGAGCGCCGCCCAGCCCGCCGCGCCGCCGGTGGCGTTCCAGCCGGCCATGAAGCCGACGAAGGTGTTGACCAGCACCAGCGGCCCCGGCGTCGTCTCGGCCAGGCCGAGTCCGTCGACCATCTGGGCCGTGGTCAGCCAGCCCTGGGCGTCGACCGCCTGCTGCTGCAGCCAGGCCAGCAGGGCGTAGGCCCCGCCGAAACTGGTCGCGGCCAGGGTCGCGAACACCGCGCCGACCTTCGTCAGCCAGTGATCCGCGCCGAGCAGCCGGGCGCTGACAACCAGGGGCGAGAGCCAGAGGATCAGCCAGACCATGACCGTCGCCAGGGTGCGCCGCTTGCCCGGCCGGTCCGCGGCGATCTCTGGAAGGGCGTCGGCCGCCGCGTCCGGCGCGCAGCGCGCC
>CANJYY010000160.1 GCA_947479185.1 Caulobacteraceae bacterium | reverse complement strand
CAGCGGTCCGCCGAACACCCTGGCATAGGCCATCTTGCCCGCCTGGCCCGCGTGCGAGGTCTTGAGGACGTAAGCCCCCGATCCGGTCAGTCCCAGTCGTTCGGCCGCCGCCTCCGGCTCCGGCGCGTCGTGGCGCAGGGCCTTGAGCAGGCGCCGCACGCCGTTGCCCTGCAGGGCCGCGCCGAAGAACACCGGGGCGATCTGGCCCGCGCGGGTCTCGGCGATCAGGTCCGCGAAGATGGTGTCGGCCTTCGGCGTCTGGTCCGACAGCAGCATCTCCATCAGGGCGTCGTCGAAGTCGGCCATCTGTTCGAGCATGTGGAAGCGGGCGGAGGCCTCCTCGTCGATCAGCTCGGCCGGAATCTCGACCTGCTCGGACGCCTTGCCGGCGCGGTAGACGAAGGCCCGTTCCAGCGCCAGGTCGATGAAGCCGGCGACGTGCTCGTCCTTCCAGATCGGCAGCTGGCGCGCGACCAGCGGGATGGCGCTGACCGGCTGCAGGGCCTTGAGCAGGTCGTCGACATGGCCGCGGGCCTGGTCGATCTTGTTGACGAAGAAGGCGCGCGGCACGTTCAGCGCCTCGAGCGCCTTGAGCCAGGGCTGGACCAGCACCGCCTTGTCCGGATCGGGATCGATGACCACGATCGCCAGATCCAGCGCCGCCAGCCCGTGGTCGCATTCGGCGCGGTGCTCGACCGAGCCCGGATAGTCGATGAGGGCATAGCGGTCGCCGAGGTAGCTGAAGCCCGCGAGGTTCATCTCGACCGACTGGCCGGCCTGTTTCGCCTCGGGCGATGCGTCGCCGGTCGCGCCCGGCTGTCCCACCACGCCCTGGCGATCCGTGGCGCCGGCGGCGTGCAAGAGGGCTTCGAAGAGGGTCGTTTTACCGGCGCCGTTCGGGCCGATCAGACCGATCGCCCGAACCGCGCCCGATTTCCTTGAGGACATGCCCGTTCTCCCACCTTACGGCGGCGAGACGCGCGGCCCCGCCGCGTCGCTTCTGGTTATGGGGGCGCGAGACCCGAGCCCCACGGATCGATGCAACACCCGCCGCGCGCCGAGGGCAAGCGCAAGTAACCCTGCGTCAGGCTTTCCCGCTCCGCGACCCTGGGTGATACTTCGTCCAACGACGGAGGAAACAACGGCATGGCCAGTCAACTGGACGCAATCGTCATGGGCGCCGGCTTCGGCGGACTGACCGCGGCGATCAAGCTGAAGGAAGCGGGCTTCGGCCGGGTGGTGGTGCTGGAGAAGGCCGACCGGATCGGCGGCACCTGGCGCGAGAACACCTATCCCGGCGCCTGCTGCGACGTGCCCTCGCGGCTCTATTCGCTGTCCTTCGCCCTGAACCCCGACTGGAGCCGGGCTTTCTCGCCGCAGGCCGAGATCCGCGACTACATGGAGCGGGTGGCGAAACAGTTCGGGGTGATGGACCTGTTCCGCTTCAACACCGAGGTCGAGAAGGCCGTCTGGGATGACGCCGCGGGCCTGTGGACCGTCACCGTCAAGGGCGGCGAGAGCCTGTCGGCCCCCGTGCTGGTGTCCGGCCTCGGCCAGCTGAACAAGCCGGGCTACGCCGGCATCCCGGGCCGCGAGACCTTCAAGGGCGACAGCTGGCACTCGGCCGGCTGGCGGCACGATGTCGACCTGACCGGCAAGACCGTCGGCTGCATCGGCGCCGGGGCCAGCGCCATCCAGTACATTCCCGAGATCGCCAGGACCGCCGGCAAGGTCGTCGTGTTCCAGCGCACGCCCAACTATGTCGTGCCCCGGCTGGACAAGCCGTTCAGCGACTTCGAGAAGCGGCTGTACCGGACCTTCCCGGCGCTCGACCGCCTCAATCGCTGGTTCATCTGGCAGATGATGGACCTGCGCTTCAACGCCTTCAAACAGGGCACGAAGTCGGCCGAGGCCTTCAAGGGGCTGGCGCTTAAATACCTCGACGAGGTGGTCACCGATCCGGTGCTGAAGGCCAGGCTGACGCCGGACTATCCGATCGGCTGCAAGCGGGTGCTGATCTCCGACGACTACTACCAGGCGCTGATGCGGCCGAACGTCGAACTGGTCACCGAGGCCGTGTCGGCGGTGAGCGCGAACGGCGTGCAGACCGCCGACGGCGTCGAACACGGCTGCGACGTGCTGGTCTACGGCACCGGCTTCGTCACCACCGACTTCATCTCGCCGGTCGAGATCGTCGGCGCGGGCGGCAAGACGCTCAATGCGGCCTGGAAGGACGGCGCCGAGGCCTATCTGGGCGTCACCGTGTCGGGCTTCCCCAACCTGTTCATGCTGTATGGGCCGAACACCAACCTCGGGCACAACTCGATCATCGTGATGATCGAATCCCAGGTCGGCTACCTGGTCGAGGCGATGAAGGAACTGAAGCGCCGGGGCGCGAAGGCCATGTCCGTGAAGGATGAGGCGTTCAAGAAGTTCAACGTTGAACTACAACACGATCTGACGAAGACGGCCTGGGCCGGATCCTGCTCCAGCTGGTACAAGACCGCGTCCGGCAAGATCACCAACAACTGGGGCGGCGACACCGCCACCTATCGGCGGCTGATGCGGACGCCCCGGCTGGCGGACTACGAGGTGGCGTGAACGAACGGGACAGGCGCCTGCGGTGTCTGCCCCTTGATCAGAACATCTGCAGCAGGGTCACGACGAAGGCGGTGGCGCCGGCGATGAGCGCCTTGGACAGCACCACCAGCACCGCGATGCTGATCGTCGCCATGACACCGCCGAACAGGCCCACAACGCCGTCACGCTCGGCCACGCCGAGGCCAAAGGCGCTGATGGCCAGGGCCGGCAGCATGTTGCCGAAGGGGATCGGCAGGAAGACGATGATCGCCAGCACCAGGCAGATCAGGCCGGTCAGCCGGTCGAGCCAGGGATTGTAGAGGTAGGTGAACCGCGGCTTCAGCCGGCGCTCCAGCCAGGTCAGGTAGGGCGACAGCTTGCCCATCAGCGCGACGAAGTCGGCCCGCGTCATGGTCCGGTCAGCCAGGGCCCGGGGCAGCCAAAGCGTGCGCCGGCCGACCATCAACTGGGCGGTGATGAACAGCAGCGGCGCGCCGAGAATGGCCGAGACGCCCGGCGGCATCGGCAGGGCCACCGGCGCGGCGAACACGAACAGCAGCGCGCCGAACGCCCGGTCGCCGAACGCCTCCAGCACGTCCTGCACCGACACGGTCTTGCGCTTGGAGCCGGCGATGGCGTCCAGGATTTCGGAGATGCGGGGGGCGTGATCGGAGTCGGACATCAGGATTCGGGCTTAGCGCGTTCCCGCCCGCCGGTCACGCCCACGAAAATGGGTATTCAGACCCGCCCGGAGACTGGCAACAGCGCGCCGGTCACGCCGCTCGCCGCGTCCGAGGCCAGCCACAGGATCGCCTGCGCGACTTCGTCGGGCGTGACCCAGGCGGCGAAATCCGCGTCCGGCATGTCGGCGCGGTTGGTCGGGGTGTCGATGATCGAGGGCAGGACCGCGTTGACCGTCACCCGGCCCTTCAGTTCCTCGGCCAGACTCTCGGTCAGGCGGTGCACGCCGGCCTTGGACGCGGCATAGGCGCCCATGCCGGCGGCGGCCTTGACCGCGCCGCCCGCGCCGACGCTGACGATTCGTCCCGCGCGCGCCGCAAGCAGGTGCGGCAGGGCCGCCCTGCAGGCGCTGGCGCAGGTCAGGGTGTTGAGCGCGAACATCCGGCTCCAGGCGGCGAGGTCGCCGTCCGCCAGGGTCTGCCAGGTGAAGCCGCCGGCGACATTGACCAGCACGTCCAGACCGCCGAGCGCCTCGGCGGCCCTGTCCATCGCGGCCTTCGCCTGGCCCTCGTCGGAGAGATCGACGCCGCCGATGGCGATCGCGCCGTCCGGCAGACCGCGGCCTTCCGGCGCGAAGTCGATCAGCGCCGCCTGGCCGCCGCTCGCCAGCACCGCGCGGGCCACCGCCTGGCCCAGCACGCCGAAGCCGCCGGTGATCGCAAAGGTTCTCGAGGTCATGGCGCGTCCTAGGTCGGCTGGGATTGCATCTGGGGATTGGGCAGCAGGCTGTCGGCCGTCTCGCAGCTGGGCAGCGCCCCCTGGGGCATGTCGGCGCCGTCTACGGTCATCCAGATGCCGACCCAGGCGCCCTCTTCCTTCGGCTTCATCGTCACCGGCCAGGACAGCTGGCGGATGGTGTCGGGGATGTTCGCATCGAGCACCGGATTGCCGGAGGGGTGGACCACGACCACGTCGACCGCACGCCCGGGATCCGGCCCGAACCGCATGCAGACCCCGACCGCGCCCTGGATCGGCGTCGGTTCGGCCGCCACGGCGGCGCCGCCGGCCAGCAGAACCACCGCTCCCAGGATCGTCGCCAACCGCGCCATGCCGTTCGCCTCGCCACGGGTCGTCGCGCCCGCCCTACCGGTAAAGATCAATCGCCCGGTGGTGACAAGTCGGCTCGCGCGCGGGAAGCTGCGGCCATGACCCTGATCCCCCTCCCCGCCCAGCCCGCCGACACGCCCTGGCCGACCGTCCAATGGCCCGAGGGCGATCGCCTGACCGGCGCGGCCGCCGCCCACCTCGACAGCGCCTTCGCCGCCGACAGCCTGGAGACGCTCGGCCGCACCGACGCCCTGCTGGTCGTTCAGGGCGGCAGGATCGTCTACGAGCGCTACGGCGAGGGGCTGACGGCGGAGAACACCTTCCCCAGCTGGTCCAAGGCCAAGAGCATGACCCAGGCCCTGACCGGCCTGCTGGTCGGCGACGGGCTGGTCGATATTCATGCGCCCGCGGATGTTCCCGAATGGCGCGGCGAGGGCGATCCGCGCGGGGCGATCACCCTCGACCAGCTGCTGCGCATGTCGAGCGGGCTGAAGTTCACCGAGGAGTACGGGCCGGACGCGCCGTCCGACGTGATCCCGATGCTGTTCGGCGAGGGGCAGAAGGATGTCGCCGCCTTCGCCGCCAGCATGCCGCTGCTCTATGCGCCCGACCGCTACATGGCCTACTCCAGCGGCACGACCAACATCATCAGCCGGGCGCTGGCCCGGGCCCTGAACGCCTTTGGGCCAGACTTCGAGGCCTTCATGCGGGCGCGGCTGTTCGAGCCGCTGGGGATGACGAGCCCTGCGCCCAAGTTCGACGAGGCGGGGACCTTCATCGGCTCGTCCTTCTGCTTCTGCACGGCGCGGGATTTCGCCCGGTTCGGCCTGCTCTATCTGCGCGACGGGGTCTGGGAGGATCAGCGCATCCTGCCGGAGGGCTGGGTCGACTATGCCCGCACCCGCACCACCGCGATCCACGACGACGCCGAGCCCTATGGCGCGCAGTGGTGGCTGGGCATGGGGGGACCGGGCAGCTTCTCGGCCAACGGCTATGACGGCCAGTACACCCTGCTGGTCCCGGACCTGGACGTCGTGCTGGTGCGCCACGGTGCGACGCCGATGCCGCTGAAGGACAATCTGAGGGCCTTCATCGGCGGGGCGGTCGAGGCGATGCGATCGGCAACGCCTTGATCCCTCGCCCGTTCGGACCACATCGTCCCTGACGCCGGCTGTACGGCGCAGGATGAGCGACATGAAACCCGTGGTGACCGCGATCGCGCTGACTTTCCTGACCGGCCTGTTCTCCGGCGCCGCCGCCCGTGAAAAAGTCGAGGAACCGGCCTTCTCCGTCTTGGACTCGCCGGCGGGCCTGGAAGTCCGCCAGTACGGCCCGCGCATCGCGGCCGAGACCACCGTCACCGGGCAGGACGAGCAGGCCCGCTCGGCCGGATTCCAGCGGTTGGCCGGCTACATCTTCGGCGGCAACACCACCCGCACCTCGATCGCCATGACCGCGCCCGTGGCCCAGGCGTCGGAGAAGATCGCCATGACCGCGCCGGTGGCCCAGACGCCGGACGGCGCGGGCGCCTGGCGCATCCAGTTCATCATGCCCAGCCAGTACAGCCTCGAGGCCCTGCCGGCGCCGAAGGATCCGTCGGTGCGGCTGGTGGCGCTGGAGCCCGAGACCTTCGCCGTGCTGCGGTTTTCGGGCAGCACCCGCGACGAGGCCGTCAACGCCCGCAAGGCCGAGCTGCTGCGCTTGCTGGCCGGGACCGGCTGGCGCGCGGCCGGCGAGCCCGTGGCCTGGTTCTACGACCCGCCCTGGCGGCTGCCCTCGCAACGGCGCAATGAAGTCGCCGTGCTGGTGACGCGCGCGCCCTGACAGTATTTCGGGGGTTGGCTTCCGGCGGGGGAGCCGACCAGACTGTGATTCACCGCCGGTCGCCGACCGCGCACAGCCTCTGATCCGGACGCCCCGACATGCAGCATCACCGCCTCGGCCGCAGCGCCATCTATGTCTCCAAGATCTGCATGGGGACGATGACCTTCGGCTCCCAGGCCGACGAGGCGATGGCGCACAGGATCCTCGACCAGT
>CANJYY010000159.1 GCA_947479185.1 Caulobacteraceae bacterium | reverse complement strand
GTTCCGCGCGGAGGGGGCGATGGAGGCCGAGTGGACGCCGCGGGAAGGGCTGGGCGCGCTGCCGAGCGTGTTCCTGAAGGCGGCGCGCAAGGGGCTGGGGTGACTGCGTGCGTCCTTCGAGCCGCGATCCTGAGGGCCTGCTCAGGATGACTTACAGAGATCGTCATGGTGAGCAGCGCGTAGCGCGTGTCGAACCACGCAGGCTCTTCGTGCGTCCTTCGACACGTCCGCTTCGCGGACTGCTCAGGATGACTACCTTTTGTGGTGTCGAAAAAAGTTCGCCATAAAGAGGTGTGGCGGTCTGGGTCTACATCCTGCGCTGTCGTGACCAGAGCTACTACACGGGCCTGACGACGGCGCTCGAACAACGGATCGGCCAGCACAAGGCCGGGACGATGGGCGGCTATACGGCGAGCAGGCTCCCGGTCGAGTGCGTCTACGTCGCCGAGTTCCAGAACATGCACGAGGCCATCGCCTGGGAACGCACGATCAAGCGTTGGTCGCGAGCGAAGAAGGAAGCGCTGATCAAGGGAGAGTTCGATCGCCTGCCAGTCCTGTCGAAGAACCGTCAGCACCACCCCTCCAAGTCATCCTGAGCAGGCCCGCAGGGCCGTGTCGAAGGACGCAGGAGCAGTTTGCGTGGTTCGACACGCGCTCTTCGAGCGCTGCTCACCATGACTAAGATTGTAAGTCATCCTGAGCAGCCTGCGGAGCAGGCGTGTCGAAGGACGAAGGGTCGTTCAGCGCGACTGACGCCCTAAGCCGCCATCTCTGCCCGCACCTTGCTGCGCAGCACGTCGATCGGCGCGAGGCCCTTGTCGGACTTGAAGTGCCAGTAGGTCCAGCCGTTGCAGGCGGGCTGGGACTGGATCATGGCGCCGACCTTGTGGATCGAGCCGGTCAGGTCGCCGATGGCCAGGGAGCCGTCGGCGCGGACCTTGGCCGAGCGCTGGCCCTTGGGGCACCAGACGGTGTCGCCCGCGCGCAGCAGGCCGGCCTCGACGATGGTGCCGAACGGCACGCGCGGCTCGGACTTCTTGCTGCCCATCACGTCCAGATCGGCCGGAGAGACCGGGATGACCTTGCGGATGCGTTCCTTCGCATGGGCGATGTATTCGCTCTCGCGCTCGATGCCGATGAACCGGCGACCGAGGCGCTTGGCCGCCGCGCCGGTGGTGCCGACGCCGAAGAACGGGTCGAGGATCACGTCGCCGGGGCGGGTCGAGCTGAGGATCACGCGGTAGAGCAGGGCTTCCGGCTTCTGCGTCGGGTGGGCCTTGTGGCCGTCGGCGCCCTTGATCCGCTCCTCGCCGGTGCACAGCGACAGGGTCCAGTCCGAGCGCATCTGCACGTCTTCATTGGCCATCTTCATGGCGTCGTAGTTGAAGGTGTAGCGCTTGGCGCCGCGGCTCTTGGCGGCCCAGATCAGCGTCTCGTGGGCGTTGGCGAAGCGGGTGCCCTTGAAGTTCGGCATCGGGTTGGTCTTGCGCCAGACCACGTCGTTGAGGATCCAGAAGCCGAGGTCCTGCAGCACCGTGCCGACGCGGAAGATGTTGTGATAGCTGCCGATGACCCACAGGGCGCCGTCGTCCTTCAGGACGCGCTGGCACTCGGCCATCCAGGCGCGGGTGAAATCGTCATAGGCCTTGAAGCTGGCGAACTGGTCCCAGTGGTCGTCGACCGCGTCGACCTTGCTGTTGTCCGGCCGCAGCAGATCGCCGCCGAGCTGCAGGTTGTAGGGGGGATCGGCGAACACCAGATCGACCGACTTGTCCGGCAGCTTGCGCAGCTGCTCGATGCAGTCGCCCTGGATGATGGTTTCCGCGCCGTACGCCATGGTCTGATTTCCCGAACACAAGAGAGTCCAAGGAATCTGGGGGCGTTACGGTTAAGGGGGCGTTCGCTGACGTGGTTAGCGAAAGATGAATCCCTCTCCCCATGGGAGAAGAAATTCTACACCAGCGTCCGCCTGTACAGCGCCAGCAGCTCCGCCCAGGCCTTCTCCGCCGCGGCCTCGTTGTAGATCGCGCTTCCCGGGACGCACCAGCCGTGGCTGGCGCCGGCGTAGACCTCGATCCTGTGCGGCCGGCCGGCGGCGGTCATCGCCGCCGCAAGGCTGTCCTTCACGGTCGGGGCGGCCTTGTCGTCGTTGTCGGCCACCGCGATCAGGTACTCGGCCTTCGTCTTCGGCAGCAGCAGGTGCGGGCTGGTCGGCTGGTCGGTGACAAGCCCGCCGCCATGGAAGCTGGCGACCGCAGCGATACGGTCGGATACGGCGGCCGCCGTTCTGAACGACAGGGGGCCGCCCATGCAGTAGCCCTGCACGCCGGCCTTTTTCCCGTGGTCGGTCTGCGACCGGGCGTCGAGAAACGCCAGATAGGCGATGGCGTCGCGGTCGACGCCGTCGGGCGTCACGCTGGCCCGCAGCGGGGTCAGTTTCGCCCGGTCCTCCGGCTTGTTGAAGTCGAAGCTCCCCTCGATCACCGGCGAACGCCTGACCCGGTAGTAGACGTTGGGGACCAGCACGACATAGCCCTCGCCGGCCAGGCGGCGGCCCATGTCGCGGAAGGCCTGGCGCAGGCCGACGACGTCGGTCCAGATCAGCACGGCGGGCCATTTGCCCTTGCCCTCGGGATGATAGAGCACCGCGTCGGCCACGCCGTCGGCGGTCCTGACCTCGACCTCCTTCTCGACCACAGGAACGGCGGCGCGGGCCGATCCGGCGACGCCGGCGGCGGCCACGGCCATCAGTCCGAAAGACCGGCGGGAGACCCTGGGGTCGACGATGAGGCCGGGGTGGATGTCGTCGTCACACATGGCGGTCGCTCCGGGTTGAAGTCTGATCGGACAAGATAGACGCTTAACGCGCGACCGGAAGGACCACCTCTCGACTCCCGCAACGTAAGGCCTGACACCGTCACGCCAAGGCGCGCAAACAGACGCGCCGGAGGACCCGGAAAAGCCATGACCAGCCCGCTCGCCCCGCTCGACGACAGCCGCACCAGCCCGTTCTACGAGCCGCACCACCAGGCCTGGCGCGACACGCTGCGCCGCTGGGTCGAGGCGGAGATCATGCCGTTCGTCAACGACTGGGACGAGGCCGGCGAGTTTCCGCGCGAGCTGTACAAGAAGGCGTCCGACGTCGGCCTGCTGCGCATGGGCTGGCCCGAGGAGTACGGCGGCGTGGCCACCGACCCCTTCCTGTCGATCATCACCAGCCAGGAAATGGCCCGCCACGGCGCCGGCGGGGTCAACGCCAGCCTGATGAGCCACGGCATCGGCCTGCCGCCGATCCGCCGCATGGGCAGCCAGGAGATGAAGGACCGGATCATCCCGCAGGTGCTGTCCGGCGAGAAGATCTCCGCCCTGGCCATCACCGAGCCGACCGGCGGCTCCGACGTCGCCAACCTGAAGACCACGGCCCGCCGCGACGGCGACGACTGGGTGGTCAACGGTTCCAAGATGTACATCACCAGCGGCATGCGCGCCGACTACTACACCGTCGCCGTGCGCACCGGCGGGGACGGCGCCGGCGGCGTCTCCCTGCTGCTGATCGAGCGGGAGCGCGAGGGTTTCAGCCGCCAGCCGCTGAAGAAGCAGGGCTGGTGGGCGTCCGACACGGCGCAGCTGTTCTTCGACGACGTGCGGGTGCCGGCCGAGAACCTGATCGGCCAGGAGAACATGGGCTTTTCCGGCATCATGCAGAACTTCAACGGCGAGCGGATCGGCATGACCGCCGGGGCCATCGGCTTCTCGAAGGTCTGTCTCGAGGACGCCATCGACTGGGCCCGCGACCGCAAGACCTTCGGCAAGCGCCTCGCCGATCACCAGGTGATCCGCCACAAGCTGGCCGACATGTACAAGCGGATCAACGCCACCCAGGCCTGGCTGGAGCTGCTGGCCTGGCGGATCCAGGCAGGCGAGTCGCCGATCGCCGAGATCGCCCTGCTCAAGGTGCAGGCCACCGAGACCATGGAATACTGCGCCCGCGAGGCGATGCAGATCATGGGCGGCGCCGGCTACATGCGCGGCAGCCGCGTCGAGCGGATCTACCGCGAGGTGCGGGTCAACGCGATCGGCGGCGGGTCAGAGGAGATCATGCGCGATCTCGCGGCGCGGCAGATGGGGATCTAGGCGCCGGTCAGGCGTCCTCGAACATCGCCTTCAGGGCGCCCCAGCTCATGCGGTGGATCGGTGTGGGCCCCAGCTGTCTCAACGCCGCCATGTGGGTCGGGGCGCCGTAGCCCTTGTGACCGGCGAAGCCGTAGCCGGGATAGACCGCGTCCATCTCGACCATCAGCCGGTCGCGCGCCGTCTTGGCGAGGATCGAGGCGGCGGCGATCGACAGGCTGAGGCCGTCGCCGCCGACCACCGTCCTGATCTCGCAGGGCAGCTTGAATTTGTAGTTGCCGTCGATCAGGGCGAAGGCCGGCGTGACGCCCAGGCCCTCGACCGCGCGGCGCATGGCCAGGCCCGTGGCGTGCAGGATGTTCAGCTCGGCGATCTCCTCGACGCTGGCGAAGGCCACGCAGAAGGCGACGGCCGACTGGCGGATCTCCGTGTCGAGCGCCTCGCGGACCCGGGCGGTCAGCTTCTTGGAGTCGTTGAGGCCTTTCGGGATGCGGCCGTGGTCGAGGATCACCGCCGCCGCGCAGACCGGCCCGGCCAGCGGCCCGCGCCCGGCCTCGTCCACGCCGCAGACGGGCGAGGGGCAGGCCAGTTCGAGCGTCAGGTCGGGCAGGGCGCTCATGGCCGCGTCATGCGGCTGACGGGCTCGCGGCGGAAGCAGTCGCCGATGTGGTCGTTGACCATGCCGGTCGCCTGCATGAAGGCGTAGACGATCACCGGGCCGACGAATTTGAAGCCCTTTTTCTTGAGGGCCCTGGCCATCGCCTCGGCCTCGGGCGTCTTCACCGGCACCGACTTCATGTCAGGCCAGTGGTTCTGGATCGGCTGGCCGCCGACGAAGTCCCACAGGAAGGCGGAGAAATCCTCGCCGCGATCGCGCATGTCGAGCCAGATGCGCGCGCCGCCGATGGCCGCGTCGATCTTGGCGTTGGAGCGGACGATGCCGGCGTCGGCCATCAGCCGCGCCCGGTCGGCCTCGCCGTAGCGGGCGACCTTTTCCGGATCGAAGTTGTCGAACGCCGCGCGGAAGGCCTCGCGCTTGCGCAGGATGGTGATCCAGGCGAGCCCGGCCTGGAACCCGTCCAGCACCAGCTTCTCCCACAGGGCGCGCGAGTCGTACTCGGGCACGCCCCATTCCTCGTCGTGATAGGCGAGATACAGGGCGTCCGAGGTTCCGGGCCAGGCGCAGCGGGGCGGTGAGTCGGTCATGGGGACAGTCTAGCGGCTGCGGCCGGACCTCGCATCGCCGGCGTGATGTCACGGTTCGGGGCCGCCGTTCGTCTGATCGGCTGGCCGGCGATGCTACGGTCGGACCACAGCGAGTCGAACGGTGCAGGAATGGCGGCGGATCAGTTTGTCTATTTTCATGGTCAGCCGGGGTCGCCGGACGAGCTGTCGCTGGTCGCGGCGGGGCGCCTGCCGTCAGGCCTGTTCGCGCCGGACCGGGCCACCGACCGGCCCGACCTGCCGCTGGGAGGCCATCTCGACCATCTGACGGCGACGGTGCTCGCCCGGTATCCGGCGGGTCCGATCCGGCTCGTCGGGTTTTCGCTGGGGGCGGTCGTGGCGATCGAGGTGGCGCTGCGGATCGCCGGTCGCGACGTGCGGCTGGACCTGGTGTCGCCGGCGGCCCCGCTGGGGCTGGGCGACTTCCTGCCGGACATGGCGGGCGGGGCGGTGTTCGGCCTGGCGGCGCGCGGCCCCGGCCTGTTCGGCCTGCTGACCGGGGTGCAGGGGGCGCTGGCGCGGGTCGCGCCCGGCCTGCTGTTCGGTCAGATCTTCGCCGGCGCGGCCGGGGCGGACGCCGGTCTCGCGCGGGATCCAGCGTTCCAGGCGACGATCAGGCGAATCCTCGCCCACGGTCTGGCGGGCGGGGCGAAGGGCTATCGGCGGGAGGTGCTCGGCTATGTCGCCTGGGCGCCGGAGCGACTGTCCGGCCTGACCCATCCGGTCGCCCTGTGGCAGGGCGAGGCCGACAGCTGGACCCCGCCGGCCATGGCGCGGGCGCTGGCGGCGGCCCTGCCGGGCGCGCCAGAGGTGCGGACGTTCCCGGGCCTGTCGCACTACTCGACGCTTCAGGCAGCGCTGCCGGCGATCTTCGCCGGCGGAACCTAGATCGCCTGGGGCCACGCCGGCCGCTCGACCGTCACCGGGCGTCCGTCCACCGTCAGGGCGGCGTCCTCGATGCGGTCGAGCCGTAGCTGGGCCATGGCCCGACCGGGGAGGCCCGACAGCACCTGACCCGCGCGCAGCTCCCCGTTCAGCACCTCGGCGCCGAAGGCCGGCGGCTC
>CANJYY010000158.1 GCA_947479185.1 Caulobacteraceae bacterium | reverse complement strand
CGGCCGGTCATGCGGCCAGCCTTTCGGGCTTGCCCGACCACAGGGCCGTCAGGGCGGCCTCGACCTCGGACGGGTCATCGAGCCGGCACAGCCGGGCGCGCGCCTCGCGGCGGGCCTCGGCCGACGCGGGGGCCGGGGCGTTCTCGATATAGGCGGCCAGGTGTTTGCGGAACATCCGCAGGCCGAGCTTCTGGCCGTAGAAGGCGATGCTGTCGCGGAAATGATCGAGGACGATGTCCAGCCGCTCGGCCAGCGGCGGCTCGACGTCGGTGGCGCCCTGCAACTGGGCCTCGATAGCGCGGGCGATCCAGGGGCGGCCCAGAATGCCGCGTCCGACCATCACCCCGTCGGCGCCGGACTGTTCCAGCGCGCGGGCGGCGGTCGCGCCATCGACGATGTCGCCATTGACGATCACCGGGATCGAGACGGCCTCCTTGACGGCCCGCACGGCGGTCCAGTCGGCGGCGCCCTTGTAGAACTGGCAGCGGGTGCGGCCATGCACGGTCAGGGCCTTCGCCCCGACCGCCTCGGCGCGGCGGGCGAACGCCGGCGCGTTGCGGGTGGCGTCGTCCCAGCCCAGGCGCATTTTCACCGTGATCGGCACATCGACGGCCTCGACGGCGGCGGCGACCAGCGACTCGGCGAGGTCGAGATCACGCATCAGGGCCGAGCCCGACTGCACGCCGGTCACTTCCCGGGCCGGGCAGCCGAAGTTGAGGTCGATGACGTGGGCGCCGGCGGCGGCGGCCAGACGGGCCCCCTCGGCGATCCATCGCGCTTCACGGCCGACGAGTTGAACGACCATCAGCGGATGCCCGTCACCGATGGCGGCGCGCCGGACCACGTCGGGCCGATGGCGCGCGAACTCCGCGCAGGCGACCATCTCGGTCGCCGCGTAGGCCGCACCAAGCCGCCCCGCGGCCTTGCGGAAAGGAAGGTCGGAAATGCCGGTCATGGGCGCGATCCACACGCGCCCCGGCACTTCAACATCACCAATCGTGAGCATTGTGCTCATTCTGTAATCACCCCGAACGCTGCCTTTTTAGGCAGATTGTGCGGTGCAGTAAAGGTTGGAGATGAGCCTTTCGCGCCCTAGACAGGGCGGATGAGCTTTTCAGTCGTCATCGTCGCCGCCGGCGGCGGCACGCGGGCGGGCCCCGGCCTCGCCAAACAGTGGCGCGCGGTCGCCGGCAAGACCGTGCTGCGCTGGTCCGTCGACTCCCTGCTGCAGGCCGGCGCGCGCGAGATCGTGGTGGTCGTCGGGCCGGACGGTGAAGCCCTTGCGGATGCGGCCCTGGCGGGCCTTTCCGGCTGGCGTACGGCTGCGGGCGGCGCGACGCGGGCGCTGTCGGTCCAGGCCGGCCTGAAGGCCATCGCCGGGCCGGCCGACGAGCCGGTGCTGGTGCATGACGCCGCCCGCCCGTTCGTCACGGCGGCCCATGTCGCGGCGCTTCTCACGGCGCTCGAAACGGCCGACGGGGCGATCCCCGCCCTGCCCGTGGCCGATACGCTGAAACGCGAGGGACCCGACGGCCTGACCACCACGCCGCGCGAGGGCCTGTGGCGGGCCCAGACCCCACAGGCGTTCCGCCGCGACCGGCTGCTGGCCGCCTATGCCGCCTGGACGGAAGGCGAGCCGACCGACGACGCCCAGGTGGTCGAGGCGCACGGCGGCCGCGTGGCGATCGCGCCGGGCGATCCCCGACTGATGAAGCTGACCTATCCTGAGGACTTCGACATGGCCGAACGGCTGGCGGGCGGCGCCCGCATGACCCGCATGGGCCAGGGCTTCGACGCCCATCGCTGGGGGCCCGGCGAGGCCGTCTGGCTGTGCGGCGTGCGCATCGACCACGACCAGACCCTGATCGGCCACTCCGACGCCGACGCCGGGCTACACGCCCTGACCGACGCGATCCTCGGGGCCATCGGCGAGGGCGACATCGGCGACCACTTCCCGCCGACCGACATGAAATGGAAGGGCGCGTCGAGCGACCTGTTCCTCGAGCACGCCGCCGGCCTGGTCGCGGCGAAAGGCGGCCGGATCATCAATGTCGACGTGACGCTGATCTGCGAGCGGCCGAAGATCAAACCGCACCGCCAGGCCATGCGCGCGCGGCTGGCGGCCATCCTCGACCTTCCGATCGACCGGGTCAGCGTCAAGGCCACGACCACCGAGGGCATGGGCTTCACCGGCCGCGGCGAGGGCCTGGCGGCCCAGGCCATCGCCGTGGTGGAGATGTAGAGGGGACATGTACCTTCAGGTACGTGTCCCCTACTTCCCGTCCAGCAGGTCCTTGAGGTTGGCGAACACCGGACGCTCGCCGATGCGGCGCATCATCGCCCCGACCAGGTTGGTGTAGTCGTCGGTCCAGGGCCGGACGAGATCGGGCCGCGAGGGCTGCCAGCGCGGATCGGCGGCGTAGTGGGCCAGCGCCTCGGGCGAGCGGGCGATGATCAGCGCCGACTCGGCCGACTCCCACATGCTCGGCGAGTTGCTGGGGACGATGTGGTCCTGGAACAGGGCGTAGCCGCCCGCGGCCTTCGCCACCGCCATCGCCGGGGCGTCGAGGTCGAGATTGCGGTTCGACAGGTGCAGGATCAGGACGCCGTCGGGCTTGAGCCGGGTCAGGTAGCCCCTGACCGCCTCGACCGTCAGCAGATGGGCCGGCACGGCGTCCGAGGAGAAGGCGTCGATCAGCAGGATATCGAATTCGTCCTTCGGCTGCTTGGCCAGCGTCAGCCGCGCATCGCCGAGCACGAAGTCGACCGCCCCCTTGGCGCATTTCGTCGTGTAGTCGAACTGGCCGCTGTCATGGGAGATGCGGATGACCAGCGGGTCGATCTCGAAGAAGGTCAGGTGGTCGCCGGGCCGCACATAGGCGGCCACGGAGCCGGTGCCCAGGCCGACCGCGCCGATGCGCAGGGCGGGGCTCATGGCCTGTGAGGCGGTGAACACCTGGCCGATCGGCGTCTCGGCCGCGTAGTAGACCAGCGGCTTGCAGCGATAGCGCGGGTTCAGCGCCTGGGCCCCGTGCAGGGTGGTGCCGTGCGCCAGCAGGCGCAGCTCGCCGCCCGAGAAGCTGGCCATGTCCTCCGGCGGCGTCGGCCAGGTGCGCGGCACCGTCATGCGCGACTGGCGCAGCACGCCGAAGAAGCTGCGATCTGTGCGGATCACGTCGACCCGGTCGCCGACGGCGTTGGCCGCAACCAGCAGCACGACCATCAGGCCGAACATCACCAGCGCCCGGTCGCGCAGCATGAACACCGCGACGGTGGTCGTGGCCAGGGCCAGCTTGACCATCAGGACCGGGCCGAGCTGGTCGACCGAGAGCGCCGCCGCGATGGCCGCCAGCACGCCGAGGGCGGCGAGGAACAGCTGGCCCGCCGACAGCCGCCCCCGGCCCCACGGCCGCGCCAGACAGGACAGCGCCAGCACCAGCGGATACTCGACCACCGAGCGGAACACCGTCGGCGCCACGAAGGCGTTGAACGAGCCGCCGACCACGCCGCCCAGCGACATGCAGAGGTAGAACTCGGTCAGGTGTTCCGGATCGGGCCGCCGGGCCACCAGCGCCTGGTGACAGACCAGCGAGGTCAGGAAGAAACAGGCCAGGTGCACCAGCATCTGCAGTTCGATGGCGTTGGAGCCGAACTGGATGGTCGCGGCGCAGGCGGCGACGGCGGCGGCCTGGAAGGTCAGCACGGCCCAGCGCGGGATCAGCGGCCTTGTCTGGAAGGCGATGATGAAGGTGATCAGATAGAGGGCCAGCGGCGCGACCCAAAGGAACGGGGCCGAGGCCACATCGGTCGCCAGGTGGGCCGTAACCCCGAGCATCAGGCTGGACGGGATGGCCGCCAGCGCCACCCAGATGGCCCGCTCGCGCCAGGTCGGCGCGGGCGTGACCTTCGCCGGCGCGGCGGCCGACTCGCCGGCGGGGATCTCCGACCGCTTCCAGACCATCACCGCCAGGGCGGCGAGGATCAGCACGAATAGCCAGTAGCCGCTGCTCCAGGTCCAGCGCTGGCCGTGCAGCGTCAGCAGCGGCTCCAGCACGATCGGATAGGCCAGCAGGGCGATCAGGCTGCCGAGGTTGCTGGCGGCGTAGAGGCTGTAGGGCTCGCTCGCCCCCTGCCCGCGGAACACCCGGGCATGCCAGGCCTGCACCAGCGGCGCGGTGGCCGACAGGATGGCGAACGGCAGGCCGATCGACAGGGTCAGCACCGCCAGCAGCCACAGGGCCGGATGGGTCGAGGACGGCTCGCCGGCCAGGCCCGAGATGCTCAGCGGGAACAGCGTCAGGCCGGCGACGGCCAGGGCGCTGATGTGCACCGTGATCTGCCGCCGCACCTGGGGGATCTTTTGCAGCAGGTGGGCGTAGCCGTAGCCGGCCAGCAGGGCGATCTGGAAGAAGGCCATGCTGGTGTTCCACACCGACGGCGCCCCGCCGAGCAGCGGCAACACCAGCTTGGCGACCATCGGCTGGACCATGAACACCAGCGCCGCGCTGGTGAACACGGCGACCACGAACAGCGGCGGCGTGCGGACGGGGGACGCGGGGGCAGCCTCGATCGTGTCTGTCATGGCTCGAATCGGCTTGTCAGTCGGAGGTCGGGGATGTTGGGCTGTCGGGGAGTGATTTGACCAGCCCTCGGAGACCGCCGGTATGTTCCCCATCGAAATCGAGACGCATGCCCGGCTACTGATCGAGGAGGTGCGGGACCGGCATCTGCGGATCGTCACGGCCGAAAGCTGCACGGGCGGGCTGGTGGCCGGGGCGATCTGCGCGATCTCGGGCGCCTCGGACATCTTCGACCGAGGCTTCGTGACCTACACCAACCGGGCCAAGGAAGAGATGCTGGGCGTGCCCGGGGACATGCTGGCCGACTTCGGCGCGGTGTCCGAGCCAGTGGCCCGGATGATGGCCGAGGGCGCCCTGGCCAACTCCCGCGCCCACATCGCCGTGGCCATCACCGGCGTGGCCGGCCCCGGCGGCGGGTCGCCGATGAAGCCGGTCGGCACCGTGCATCTGGCGACCGCGCGCAGCACGGCCGGGATTCGGCACCGGCATGAGCTGTACGAGTTCGACACGCGGTGGGACGTGCAGATGGCGGCGGTGGCGACGGCGCTGCTAATGCTGAGAGAGGCGATCTGAACTCAGCGGCCGCCGATCATTTGCTGGGTGACCTCTAGCGCTCGTCGATAGCCTACGACTGTATTTGTAGCTGGCAACTCTACCCGGTCGCAGAGCACCCTAGCCGCGAAGTCCTGTGTCGCGTTCCCGACGATATGCTCCGCCGACGCGGGCGGCAGCGTAACCAGGGCCGTCCCCTCACGACTGTAGCCGGCGACGAAGAGCCGGGTATAGGTCCGGTCCTGGCAGTGCACCCGGCCATGTTCGAGCGACTGCACGACCGACTTCCCGGGCCCAATCACCACGGGCTTGGCGTTCGCCTGGTAAAACCAGAAATCGTAACCGTCTCCGGTCGGCTTGATCTCGTCCATGACCAAGAAGTTCGCCCCCAGGTTATTGCCAGCGAACAACTGTAGTCGCCCTTCCGGCAGCGGCGGCGGCGCGGTCTCTGCGGCGGACTCGGCGAACAGCAACATGGCCGCCATAGCGATTTCGATACCAATCATCCCGTTCCCCCGTACAGCACCTTCGCCCGGTCGTCGAAGCACTGGATCAGGCGGTTCACGGCGTGGTCGAAGTTGGCGTTGAGGATGCGGTCGAGGAAGGCGACCTTGAACTCGAAGTCGATCTCGAACTCGACGCAGACGCCTTGCGGGTGATCGGCGAAATGCCAGCGGTTCTGCAGTCGGCGGAACGGGCCGCTGAGCAGGCTGACCTCGATGGAGCGGGCGGTCGCGTCCCGCCGCACGCGGGTCGAGAAGCGCTCCTTCAGGAACGAGAAGCCGACCGCCGCCTCGGCGTCGAGCAGCGTCACGCCGCCGCCGGGGTCCTGGCGGTTCCACACACGCAGGGCCGTGATCCAGGGCACGAACTCGGGATAGCGCTCCACGTCGCCGACCAGCAGGAACAGCTGGTCCGGCGTGTAGGGCAGGATGCGGGTGAGCCGGTGTTTCAACGCGCGCCCAGTCCGGACCTAGCGGGCTTCGAGCGCGTCGCGCGCGGCCTTGAGCTGGGCGAAGTCCTCGCCGGCATGGTGCGAGGAGCGGGTCAGGGGGCTGGCCGAGACCATCAGGAAGCCCTTGGCCCGGGCGATCGCCTCATAGGCGGCGAACTCGTCCGGGTGCACGAACCGGTCGACGGCCGCGTGGCGGCGGGTCGGCTGCAAGTACTGGCCGATGGTCAGGAAGTCGACGCCGGCCGAACGCATGTCGTCCATCACCTGCATGACCTCCTCCTTGGTTTCGCCGAGGCCGACCATCAGGCCAGACTTGGTGAAGCGGCGGGGGTCGCGTTCCTTGACCCGG
>CANJYY010000157.1 GCA_947479185.1 Caulobacteraceae bacterium | reverse complement strand
CCCGACTCACGTCGGGCGCGCCTTTCTCTTGCCGTTCCCCCACGTCACTGCGTCACAATACCCGCTATGGATGAGCGAACGGCGGTCACTGAAGTCTCTGGACCCGGACGGCGGTTCACCGCCGCCGACTTCCGCGTGCCGCGCGCCTATCTGTCCCTGCTGCTCGGCCCCGAGGCGGCCGCCGACCTGCTCGCCGACACACCGGCGGAACGAGAGGTCGTGCCGTCGACGCGCTTCCTCAACGCCTGTCTCGATCACATGCGCCGGGGCGGCGACGAGAACCTCGGCGGCGCGCCTGTCCGCGTGACCCAGGGCACCTTCGGCATGATGATCGCCGCCGCCGCCCAGGGCGACACCTTCGCCGAGGCCCTGCAACGGTTCGCGGCCGCCGCGCCGGTCCTGCGGCCTGATCTGACGGTTCGCGCCAGCCGGTCGCGCCGTGGCCCGACCCTGACCTTCGGCTATGTCGGCGAGCGGGATCCGCGCCGTGATCTGGCCCTCGAAATCTTCGCCCTGACCACCCACTGCGGCTTCCGCTGGCTGACCGGCCGGCGGCTGGCGACCACCTTCCTGCAGGTGGCCAGCCCCCTGCCGCCGATCGGCCCGACGCTGCTGCGGCCGGTTATCTGCGCCACCGCCGTGCGCAAGGGGCGCGAGGTCGTGGTTGGCTATGCGACACGCGACGCGGGCGCGCCCATCCGTCCGGTCAAGTACCAGCACTGGGCCGCCCACGAACTGGGCGAGTTTACGGCCCTGCTCGACGAGACCGCCCAGGACCTGGCCGCGGCGGCCGAGCCGGTCACGCCGGATATCGTTGCGCGGGTGCGCGCGGCGATCGGCGCCGCCCACTGGGACGAGACGGCCGTGGCCCGGGCGTTGGGCATGAGCACCGCCACCCTGCGGCGGCGGCTGTCGGAGGCCGGTGTCTCGTTCCGCGCCATTTCGTCCGACCTTCGCCGCGAGGCGGCCGCGTCGCGGCTTGCGACCGGCGACCCGCTCGACGAGATCGCCGCGCAGCTCGGCTTTTCCGACGTCCGCAGTCTGCGGCGCGCCTGCCACGGCTGGTTCGGCATGGGGCCGGCGGCCTACCGCCGGCTGGACTGATCAGGCCGCGGCGCGGGCCGCGAACCAGGGCCGGAGCCGGGTCAGGGCCTCCTCGACCTCGGCCGTCGAGACGGCGAAGCTGATGCGGATGAACCGGCGCCCCTCGACCGGGTCGAAGTCGACGCCCGAGGCCAGGGCGACGCCCGTATCGCGCAACAGTTCCATGGCCAGCGCCAGGCTGTCGTCCGTCAGATGGGCGACGCTGGCGTAGATGTAGAAGGCCCCGTCCGGCGGGGCGATGTCGGCCAGACCCAGCGACGGCAGGGCCGCCAGCAGGATGGCGCGGTTGCGGCGGTAGACCTCGACATGGCCCTCCAGCTCGTCGACCGCGTCCATCGCCGCCAGGCCCGCGTGCTGACTGAGCGACGGCGCGGTGAGGAACAGGTTTCCGACGTAGGCGCGGGCGCTGGCGACCAGGTCGCGCGGCGCCAGCAGCCAGCCCAGCCGCCAGGCGACCATGCTGAAGTATTTGCTGAAGCTGTTGACCACCAGGGCCGTCGGCTCGAACTCGAGGATCGAGCGGCACGGGCCGATGTAGCTGAGGCCGTGATAGATCTCGTCGGAGACGATGCGGATGCCGCGTTCGCGGCAGACCTCGGCGATGGCCGCCAGTTCGTCGGCCTCGATGATCGTGCCCGTCGGGTTGGCCGGGCTGGCGAGGATCACGCCGGCCGGCGGCGGGTCGAGGGCGGCCAGATGGGCCGCGGTCAGCTGGTAGCGGCTCTCGGGGCCGCAGGCGATCTCGACCGGCTCCATCCGCAGGGCCTTGAGCGTGTTGCGGTAGGCGACGTAGCCCGGCCGGGCCAGCGCCACGCGGTCGCCGGGCGAGAAGGCCGACAGCAGCGCCAGCACCAGCGCCGGCGAGGCGCCGCAGGTCAGGATGATGCGATCGGACTCGACGGTGACGCCGTACTGGTCTTGGTAGTGCCTGGCGATCCGCGCGCGCAGGGCCGGGCTCTCCCAGTAGCCCATGCCGTCGGTGTCGAGCACATGGTGGGCCGCGGCGATGGCCGCCTTCGGCGCGCCGGTCGAGGGCTGGCCGAACTCCATGTGGATGATCGACCGCCCCTGCGCCTTGAGCTCATGGGCCAGGCGGCTGATGGCGATGGCGTGGAAGGGTTCGATCTGCGCGGTCATGGGGGCGGTATTGGCCGTGAAGGGGCGGTGAGCGCAAGACCAGATGCTCCCCCGCTGGGGGAGCTGTCAGCCCGAAGGGGTGACTGAGGGGGTCATCCCCGCCCGGATCGGCCCCCTCCACCACGCTTCGCGTGGTCCCCCTCCCCCGATGGGGGAGGGTCGCGTGCACAGGCCTACTGCCCCTTCACCAGCGTCGGGCTGTCGAGGTCCAGGTCGCCGATCGGGATGACCTGGGCGTTCGGCACGGCGGTCCTGATCGCGTCGCCGAACAGACTGGCGTCGCCGACCACGACCGCGCTGGCCTTCGACGGATCGAAGATGTCGGCCGAGAAGGCCGTCACCTGGTCGGCCGAAACCGCCTCGATCTTGCGGGTGAAGACGTTCATTTCGCCCAGGTCGATGTTGTAGACCGCCAGGCCGCCGAGCACGCCGGCGAGGCCATCGGTGGTGCCCATGTCGCGGCCGAAATCGCCGATCAGCACCGACTTGCGCGCGGCCAGTTCGGCCGGGGTGGCCGGGACCGTGGCCATACGGCCGAGCTCGTCGCGGATCAGGGTGACCACCTCGGCGGCGGAGGGGTTCTTGGTCTGGGTCGAGGCCGAGAAGCCGCCGACGACGCGCCAGGGCGACAGGCCCGAGTTGGCGCCGTAGGCCAGGCCGCGCTTGACCCGGATTTCCTGGTTCAGTCGGGCCGAGTAGCCGCCGCCGAGCACCGTATTGGCCACCATGCCGACGTAGTAGCGCGGGTCGCTGCGGGCGATGCCGCGACGGGTCAGGGTCACGGCGGCCTGGCCGGCGCCCGGCATGTCGATGATCACGTTGCGCACCGGCGGGTTGGCGTCGGCGGTCGGCAGGGCGGGCAGGGCCGCCGCCGGCTTGTTCCAGCCGCCGAAGGCCGCCTCGGCCAGGGCGAAGCCCTGCTCCGGCGTCAGGTCGCCGACGATGACCAGCACCGCGTTGTCCGGCCGCCACCAGGCGTCGTGGATGGCCAGCAGGTCCGCGCGGGTCAGTTTCGGCAGCGACGTCGGGGTGCCGCCGGCGACATGGCCGAACGGCGAGCCGGCGTAGATGATCGGGGCGGTGACATAACCGGCCACCGTGCCCGGCCGCTTCAGCGCGACCTGGAAGCCGTCCAGCGCCTGGTCGCGCACCCGGTCCAGCTCCTCCTGGGCGAAGGCCGGGTTGAGCGTCACGTCGGCCATGATGTCCATGGCGGCGTCGAGGTTCTGCGGCATGACGTTGAGCGTCACCGACGAGGACTCCCAGCCCGATCCGGCCGAGAGGTTCGCGCCGAGCGCTTCGGTCTGGCTGGAGATCTGCACCGAGCTGCGGGTCGTGGTGCCCTCGGTCAGCAGTTCGGCCATCATCGCCGAGGCGCCGGCGCGGCCGGACGGGTCGACCGCGGCGCCGGAGCGCACGGTCAGCTCGGCGGTGACCAGCGGCAGGTCGCTGCTGCGGGCGACGATGACCCGCAGGCCGTTGGCCAGGGTGCGCTCGGTGGGAACCGGCAGCACGGGTGACACCGGCGTTCCGAGCGCCGGCGGGGCGACCCGCTGGCCCTCGGGCGCGAGGCTGACCACCTGGCCCCTGAACTTCGGCGACCTGACCGGCTTGATGCGCGGGGCGACGGGCGCGGCCTCGCCGGCCGGCCGCTGGCCCTCATCGAGGTAGCGCACCACGACGAGGCGGTCGTCGGCGAGGTATTTCTTCGCCACGCGCTGGATGTCGGCGGCGGTCACGGCCTGCAGTTCGGCGATGCCGGTGTTGGCCTTGGCGGCGTCGCCTTCCATGACCAGGGCGTAGCCCAGCGCGAAGGCGCGGCCGTCGATGGTTTCGCGCTCACGCACGGCGTTGGCGACCATTTCGGTGCGGGCCTCGGCCAGCTCGGCCTCGTTCGGCGGGGTGTCCCGCAGACGGCGAATCTCGGCCATCAGCGCGGCCTGACCCTGCTCGACGGTCTTGCCGCCAGCCATGATCGCCCCGACCCAGAAGAGGCCGGGCTGGGCGTTGAGGTCGGCGCTGGAGAAGGCCGCCTGGGCGACCTGCTGGTCATAGACCAGGCTGTTGTAGAGCCGCGAGGACTTGCCGCCCGAGAGGATGGCGTCCAGCACGGTCAGGGCCGCCGCGTCCGGGTCGGACGCCGAAGCGCCCTGCCAGGTGATGGCCACGGCCGGCAGCGGCACGTTGGGGGCGTAGGAGGTCACCGTGCGGGCGGCGGTCCGAGCCGGTTCGCGCACGGTCACGCGCGGAAGCCGCTTGGCCGGGGTCTTCAGCGGCGCGAAATACTTGTCGACCCAGGCGTTCAGCTCGGCCTCGTCGAAGTTGCCGGCCACGATCAGGGCCGCGTTGTCGGGCCGGTAGTAGGTGGCGTGGAAGGCCAGCACGTCGTCGATTGTCGCCGCGTCGAGATCCTCGATCGAGCCGATGCCCGGCCGCTTGTACGGGTGGGTCGTGTAGCTGGCGTTGGGAATGACGATGCGGAAGAACCGGCCGTAAGGGTCGCTGAGCACGCGCAGGCGCAGCTCCTCCTTCACCACATCGCGTTCCGACTTGAAGCTGGCCTCGTCGACGACCAGCGAGCCCAGCCGCTGGGACTCGGCCCACAGCAGCCGCTCCAGATGGTTGGCCGGCACGACCTCGTAGTAGTTGGTGAAGTCGGAATAGGTCGAGGCGTTGTTGAAGCCGCCGACGTCCTCGGTCATCCGGTCGAAGGACTCGCCCGGCATGTCGCGCGTGGCCTTGAACATCAGGTGCTCGAACAGGTGGGCGAAGCCCGAGCGGCCGGCCGGGTCATCCTTGGCCCCGACGCTGTACCAGACCTGCACGGTGACGTTCGGGGTCGTGCGGTCGACCGAGTAGAACACCTTCATGCCGTTGGGCAGGACGCGGCTCTTGAAGCCGATCGGCGGGACCTCGGCGGAGGCGGGGACCGCGACCGGCGCCGGCGCGGCCTGGGCCCAGGCCCCCGAGGCGAGGGCGGACGACGACAGGGCGAGGGCAAGCACGAAGGCCTTGGCCGGACGGAACATGCGGAACTCCGAGTGAACTTTGGGCCGGACCCTATCACCCGTCCGCGAAAGCGAAACCTTACGGTCCTGTCATGTGCGGGACTGGACGGGTCGGAGCCGCGGGAACAAGCTCGGGACAATCAAGGGAGGTTGCTTATGAAAGCCCCAACTCTGGCGATGGTCGCCGCGAGCCTGTTCCTCGCCGGCGCGGGCGGCGTCGCCTTCGCCCAGAACGCCGACGTCTCCGAAATCGTCGTCACCGGCTCGCGCCTGCAGGACTACGAGCCGACCGAGACGCCGGCGATCGTGCTGAAGAAGCGCGCCGACAACATCATCACCAATATCGAGGTGACCTGCGACACCCGCGACCTGATCCAGCGCCGACAGGAGCTGAAGTCGACCCTGCAGGCCCTGATCAAGGCCGCCGGCCCGGCGGGTATCGAACTGGCCGTCGAGACCGATGACATCGTGCGCAAGTTCGACGTCAATGATCTCGACAGCATCATCCGCGCGGCGACCAAGGTCGACACCAGCACCGCCACCCTGACCCTCAAGACCCGGGTGCTGCCGACCGACACCTTCGAGTCGGTCACCGGCCGTATCGAAGCCTTCGTCAACAAGACGCCGAAGGTCGGACGGACCGAAGTTCTGATGAGCGATGACTGGGATCTGACCCTCGTCGGACCCGGCCAGTATCGTGACGCGATCATCGCCCTGGTGGCGGCCGACGCGAACAAGACCGCGGCGGCGTTCGGCGCGGGCTACAGCGTCAACATCGATGGCCTGACGCTGCCCGTGACCTGGTACCAGTCCGCCCCGCTGGAGCTGGCCCTCTACATCCCCTACCGGCAGTCGATCCACCGCTAGGGCGTCCGCGACTCCGCCTCCCGCCGCAATGCCCGCAGGGCGTCGGCCAGGTCCAGCCTCATGGCGGCCCGGGCGACGATGGCCGGGGCCGGGAAGGGCGAGCTGGCGCGGTTCTCGTAGAGCACGCGGGTGTGGCCGCCCGGCAGCGGCTCCAGCCGCCATTCGCCGTCACAGAAGCGGATGTCGCCGGCCGTGCAGCGGAAGCGGATCGAGCGCAGCGGGGTGAACTCCGAGCGGAACTCGGTGCGGAACGACGGCATCAGGCCGCTGCGCACGATCATCTCGCGGATGTCCCAGCGGCCGCCGGGATCGCGCACCGTGAT
>CANJYY010000156.1 GCA_947479185.1 Caulobacteraceae bacterium | reverse complement strand
GCCGAAGCTGGTGCGCGCCACAGGCGGCAGGACGGTCAGATCGAAGCGGCGGGCGCAGTGGGTCAGGGCGACGGCGTCATCCCCGGCCAGCTCCAGCCAGCGGGACTCGACGCCCGCGTCGGCGGCGGCGGCCTCGAACAGTTCGCGCGCCGTCTCGGCGGCCTCGGCGACGCCCTTGGCGTGATCCTGCAGCAGCCGGTCGACGGTTTCCGGCGGCATGTAGTTGAAGGCGTCGGCGCCCTGGTAGGTGCGGAAGAAGTCGGACTTCAGGAAGGCGCCTGTCAGCTCCGCCTGGACCTGTCCGGCCAGAACCGCAGCGGCCGTGGCGCGCGTTCGCGAGGCCGCCGTTTCATCGATCTGAACAAGAATGTCGCGAAAGGCCATGACCGTGCTCTCCAATTTGAGCCACCGTCCGCCATTCCCCGGGTCGGCGCTTTGATCGCCGTCAATCGCCGGTATCAGACGCCGGGATCGGCGGCCACGGGCGCCACGGGCGCCGGGCATCCGGCGGCTCTGGCGAGCCCCTTGAGATAGCCGCGCCGGACCATCCCGGCGAGCACGGCCCTGGCCGTGTCGCGGTCGAGCCGCTCAGCGCCGGAGATCCGGCGGATGACACCCCGGAACGGCAGGTCGAACAGGCTCTGCAGGGCGCCGATCGCCGCGTCCTCGGCAAAGCCAGGGCCCTTTGCACGCACCTCGTCGATGTCGGCGCCCAGCAGGTGGTCCAGCACCCCGATCTCCGCCAGCAGGACCGTGCAGTCCTTGGCATGCTCGACGCCGTACGGGGCGGCCGCCGCCGCCGCGAGTTCGGGGGGAATAGCCCTCTGGACCAGACTCAGGTCCCGCAGCGGGCGGGTCATCGCGTCCTGCCCGCGACTGGTGGCGCGGTCCGTCCCGGCCGTGGTGGCGCAGGCGGACAGGCCCAGCATGAGGATGACAATCGTCAGGTCGCGGGCGTGGGTCATTGTCCCACACTGCCCCCATTATCCCGTCATGCATTGATGTCTATCAACCCGAAGTCGAATCGGCCGGTCAGTTCACCGTGCCGCTCGCCGCCTCCAGGGTCGGGTCGGCGATCCACGACGGCCAGAGATCGAGCGGCCAGGCCGCCTCGACATGCAGCCGGTACATCACCGCAAGCGTCTGGCGCAGCGCCTGCAGCGTCAGGGTCACGGATCTTGACCCGCCGGCGCCAAAGTCGAAGGTCAGGGTCATGCGGTCGCCGGGCGGGCTGATGTGCACCGCCTGCACCAGGCCCGACACACCGTCCGGCCGGACGCGAACGCCGGGCACCTTGCCGAACTCGGCCATGGCCGCCGCCTGTTCCCACGACTGCGCCGTCTCGCGGGCGTCCGGCGGCAGATGCGGCGCGGCGACCTTGTGCAGCATCGGCACGAGGGCCGACACCAGCGCGCGGCACAGCTTCTGGGTCAGCCAGAGCCGCGTGCCGGCGCCCTCGGCATCCTCGACGTCGAACGCCAGCCGGTCCTCGACCGGAATGTACAGCAGGGAGACTTTCTGGATTTCGGCCATGGCGTCCGTCGCGATCCGCGGCGGGCGGATCGACCGGCAACCTGCCGATGACGCGCCGCCGCCGCAAGTCTCATCATGCCGTTTGACGCTGGACGCGCGGGGCGCCGTCTATAGGGTAGCCAATTGAAACGAAGCCGGGGCGCGCATGACCATTTCCTCCGACACCGGTGAATCCGCGCGCCACCCGCTGCTGATCGCGCCCGTGGCCCCGACCCTGGCCCGGCTGGCCGCGCCGAACATGCTGGGGATGCTGGCCTCGACCTCGGTGTCGATCGCCGAGACCGCCTATATCGGCCGGCTGGGCGCCGAGCCGCTGGCGGCGGCGGCGCTGGTGCTGCCGCTGATCATGCTGATGGGCATGATGAGCGCCGGCTCGATGGGCGGCGGGGTGTCGTCGGCCATCAGCCGGGCGCTGGGCGCAGGGGCGCAGGACCGGGCCGAAGCCCTCGCCCGGCACGCGGCGGTGATCGGCCTCGGCTTGGGCCTGTTTTTCTCCCTGGTGCTGTCGCTGTTCGGCAAGGGCATGTTCAGCCTGCTGGGCGGTCATGGCGAGGTGCTGCGGCAGGCGGTGATCTATTCCAACATCGTGTTCGCCTTCGCCGCGGCCCTGTGGCTGTCGAACATGCTGGCTTCGGTGCTGCGCGGGTCGGGCGACATGATCGGGCCGTCGGCGACCATGCTGGTCGGCGCGGTGCTGCAGATCACCCTGGGCGGGGCCCTGTGCTTCGGCTGGGGCCCCGCGCCGCGGCTGGGCATCGTCGGCGTGGGCATCGGCATGGCGGCGGCGACCACGCTGATGGCCCTGGTCCAGCTCATGCTGCTGCATCGCCCGAACGCGCGACTGCCGCTGCGCCTGATCGGCCCGTTGAGCCGCGAGCATTTCGCCGACATTCTCAGGGTCGGCCTGCCGGCCTTGCTGTCGCCGGTTCAGACCGTGGGCACGGTGCTGGTGGTCACCGCCATCGCCGCGCGGTTCGGGGTGCATACCCTGGCCGGCTACGGCATCGGCTCGCGGCTGGAGTTCCTGCTGGTGCCGATCGCCTTTTCGATCGGCGTGGCCTCGCTGCCGATGGTCGGCCTGGCCATCGGGGCCGACGACGTACCGCGCGCCCGGCAGGTCGCCTGGACCGCCGGCGTGATGGCCGGCGGGATCCTCGGCGTCCTCGGGCTGCTGCTGGCGCTAGCGCCGGGCCTGTGGGTGTCAATCTTCACCCACGACCCGGAGGTGGTGGCCGCCGCCGCGACCTATCTGCACTTCGTCGGGCCGTGTTTCGCCTTCTTCGGCCTGAGCCTGGCGCTCTACTTCTCGTCCCAGGGCGCGGGCCGGATTCTCGGCCCGCTGCTGGCGGGCACGGGACGTCTGGCCGTGGTCGGCATCGGCGGGATCATCCTGGTGAAGACCCAGGCGCCGGCCTGGGCCCTGTTCGCCCTCGTGGCGCTGGGCATGGTCACGATGGGAACCCTGACCGCCGGCTTCGTCGCCCTGACCCCGTGGGGGCCACGTCCGGTCAGGACGTGAGCGCCAGCCCCTCCAGATCGCCGGACGCGCGCCAGTCCTCCATCAGCTTGATGAAGGCGATCGAGCCCTTGCCATAGGGGCCGTTGCGCGCCGCCAGGGCCGAGGGCTTGCCCTCGTTGTTGTAGTAGCCCGGCGTGCATTCTTCCTGGAACTTCTGCCGCATCAGGGCCGAGTCGATGATCGTCTGCACCCAGGCGTCCTCGGCCGGCTGCGTCGCCTCGATGACCTTGGCCTGGCGCTGCTGGCCCTCGGCGACGATGTACGACGCATGCTGCGCCTGGGCGTTGAGCATGTGCGGGTAGTTCACCGAAAAGCCCGACTGGCTGTTGCTGAAGATGAACAGGTTGGGGAAGCCGTGCACATGCATGCCGTGCAGGGTCGCGACGCCGTCCTTCCACTTGTCGGTCAGGGTCAGGCCGTCCCGGCCGGTCACCTCGTAGCCGGCGCGGCGGGCGTAGCTGGTGCCGACCTCGAAGCCGGTGGCGTAGACCAGGCAGTCGACCTCGTAGGCCTTGCCGTCGACGACGATGGCGGTCTCGGTGATCCGTTCGACGCCGCGGCCCTCGGTGTCGACCAGATGCACGTTCGGCCGGTTGAAGGTCGGCAGATAGTCGTCGTGGAAGCAGGGCCGCTTGCAGAACTGGTTGTACCAGGGCTTGAGCTTCTCGGCGGTCTCGGCGTCCAGAACGACCTGACCGGCGCGGGCGCGGATCTCCTCCATCTTCTTGAAGTCAGCCAGCTGCATGAGCTCCTGCAGCTCCATCGGCGCCTCGCCGGCCTCGCGGCTGCGGCGGCCGATCAGCAGGATGTTGCGGATGATGTCGGTCCAGCCGTCGCCGACCAGGTCCTCCTTCTCGAACCCGCCCGAGACGAGGTTGTTGAAATTGTCCATCCGGCGCTGCTGCCAGCCGGGTTCCAGCGCCGCGGCCCAGGCCGGATCGGTGGGGCGGTTGTTCCGCACGTCGATCGACGAGGGGGTGCGCTGGAAGACGTAGAGTTCCTTCGCCGAGGCGCCCAGGTGCGGCACGCACTGCACGGCCGTCGCGCCGGTGCCGATGACGCCGACTCGCTTGTCCTTCAGACCCGTCAGGTTCCCGAAGGAGTCGCCGCCGGTGTAGTCGTAGTCCCAGCGGCTGGTGTGGAAGCTGTGACCCTTGAAGGTCTCGACGCCCGGGATGCCCGGCAGCTTGGGCCGGTGCAGCGGGCCGTTGGCCATGATCACGAACTTCGCCTTCATGGCGTCGCCGCGGTTGGTGCGGATGATCCAGCGCGAGGACGCCTCGTCCCAGCTCATGTCGGTGATTTCGGTCTGGAAGCAGACGTCGCGATAGAGGTCGAAATGCTCGCCGATCCGCCGGCAGTGGGCGAGGATCTCCGGCGCGCGGGTATATTTCTCGACCGGCACGTAGCCGAGTTCCTCGAGCAGCGGCAGGTAGATGTAGGACTCCACGTCGCAGGCCGCGCCGGGATACCGGTTCCAGTACCAGGTGCCGCCGAAGTCGCCGCCCTTCTCGATCATGCGGATGTCCTGCACGCCCGCCTCGCGCAGTCGCGCGCCGGCCAGCAGGCCGCCGAAGCCGCCGCCGATGACCACCACCTCGATCTCGTCGGTCAGCGGCTCACGGGTGAAACCCGGCTCCACATAAGGGTCTTCGAGATAGTGGGCGAAGTCGCCCTTGATCTCCTGGTACTGCTCGTTGGCGTCGTCGCGCAGGCGCTTGTCGCGCTCGAAGCGGTACTTCTCCTGAAGCGCCTGGGGATCGAATCCGAGATCGTCGGCCATGGTCGTGCGTCCTGCCCTGCGTCCGCTTCATACCGGCGGTTCGAAAACAGGTTTCAGCAACGGACGCCGGGGAAATCAAGAGGCGCGGCTCCAGATTATCTCGTCGTCTGGCGGGCATCCTCGAGGATCATCCGCGCGGCCTTCTCGGCGATCATCATCGTCGGCGAGTTGGTGTTGCCTGAGGTGATGCGCGGCATGACCGAAGCATCGGCGACGCGCAGCCCCTCCACGCCCAGCACTCGCAGACGCGCGTCGACCACCGCGGCGGGATCGCTCGCCAGGCCCATCTTCGCCGTGCCGACAGGATGAAAGATGGTCGTGCCCAGGTCCCGCGCGGCGGTCAGCAGGCCGGCGTCATCATCGACCCCGGCGCCGGGCTTCATCTCCGCCGGATGGTAACGCGCCAGCGGCGGCCGCCCGACGATGCGGCGGACCAGGCGCATGGAGTCGATGGCCACCCGGCCGTCCTCGGCCGTGTCGAGATAGTTGGGCTGTATCAGCGGCGGCGTGTTCGGGTCCGTGCCGCCGGCGTGGATCGAGCCCCGGCTGGTCGGGCGCAGGTTGCAGACGCTGATGGTGATGGCCGGGAACGGATGCAGCGGGTCGCCGAACCGGTCGAGCGACAGCGGCTGGACGTGGAACTGCAGGTTGGCCGTGGCCTGGTCGGGCGAGGACCGGGCGAAGGCGCCCATCTGCGACGGGGCCATCGACATCGGCCCACGCCGCGTAAGGCCGTACTCCAGCGCCATCAGCGGCCGGCGCCACAGCGAGGCGTACAGCGCATTCATCGTCTGCACGCCGCTGACCTTGTAGATCGGCCGGAGCTGCAGATGGTCCTGCAGGTTCTCGCCGACGCCGGGCAGGTCCCGGACCGTGTCGATTCCCAGGGCCTGAAGGCGGGCGCCGCCGCCGACCCCGGACCGTTCGAGCAGGACCGGCGTGGCCACCGCGCCGGCGGCAAGGATCACCTCGCCCGCCGCGCGGCTCTCGATGGTCTGGCCGTCGCGGGTCCAGACCACCCCGACCGCCCGACCGTCCTCGATCAGCACCCGGTCGACCCGTGCCCCGGTTTCCAGCTTCAGGTTCGATCGCTTCAGCGCCGGTTTGAGAAAGCCGCGCGCGGCGCTCCAGCGTACGCCGGCCCGCTGGTTGACCTGGAAATAGCCGCTGCCGGCGTTGTCGCCGCCGTTGAAGTCGGCCACCGGCGCGACACCCTCCAGGGCCGCCGCCTCGGCGAAGGCGTCGAGCACCGTCCAGCGCATGCGCGGATGCTCGACCCGCCATTCCCCGCCCGAGCGATGATGCTCCGAGGGCGGCGCGATGTGGTCCTCCTGGGCGAGGAACAGCGGCAGGACATCGTCCCAGCCCCAGCCCGCCAGACCCGACTGTCGCCAGCCGTCGTAGTCGGCCGCCTGGCCGCGCATGTAGATCATCGCGTTGATGGCCGAGGAGCCGCCGATCACCCTGCCCCGCGGGTACTTGAGGCTGCGCCCGTTCAGGCCCGGGACGCCCTGGGTCTCGAACATCCAGTCCGCGCGCGGATTGCCGATCGAGAACAGGTAGCCGACGGGAATGTGGAACCAGATCCAGTCGTCCTTGCCGCCGGCCTCGAGCACCAGCACGCGCGTCTTC
>CANJYY010000155.1 GCA_947479185.1 Caulobacteraceae bacterium | reverse complement strand
TTGGTAAGGCTGAGGTCGTGGGTTCGATTCCCCCCGGCGGCACCATCCCTGAAGAAGAGGGATAGAGAAGATGAGACGACCCCGAAAAGATGGCGGTTTCCCACCGGCAGAGATGCCGGTGAGGACCGTCCATTCGGGGTGGCTCGACCTGCATCTGGTTGATCTGACCAATCCGGACGGCTCGACCTACGATCGTTATGTCGAGGATCACGGCCGCGCGGCGGCTGTTTTGCCTTATAATCCAAAGACCCGCATGGCCCTGCTGGTGACCATGCCGCGGGCCGCGCTGCGGTTTGCCGGCGGCGGCGATGTGTTCGAGGCCCCGGCCGGGCTGATCGACCACGGCGAGACGGCGCTGCGGAGCGCGCGCCGGGAACTGGTCGAGGAAGCGGGCCTGGAGGTCGCTGATCTGGAGCCGGCCGGCGCGATTCTCACCTCGCCCGGCATCTCGACCGAGCGAATCGACCTGTTCCTGGCCGCCTACGACGACGCCCAGCGCACGGGCGCCGGCGGCGGGCTGGAAGACGAGAACGAAAACATCACCGTCGTCGAGATGCCGCTGGCCGAGCTGTGGGCGCTGATGGAGAGCGACGCAGCGGCCGACGCCAAGACGCGGGTGCTGGTGCAGACCCTGCGGATTCGCCGGCCCGACCTGTTCAGCTGAACCGGGACGCCGCCGCGTAGCCCGCCAGCGCGGCCGCGGCCGTGACCACCATGCCCCAGATCAGGTCCGGCGCGACGACGCGCACCGGAAAGCCCTTGAGGGTCGCCAGGTTGGTCAGGTCATAGGTCGCGTAGGCGACCAGGCCGAACAGCGCGCCCTGCAGCAGCGCCCGTGTCCAGCCGCCGGCCTCCAGCGCCGGCTTCACGGCGAAGAACACCACCCCGAACAGGTAGAGCGCATAGAAGGCCGCCGCGGCGGCCATGTTGGGCTTTTCCAGCAACATCGAACCGAACTCGCGCTGATAGAGCTTCTGCGCCACCACGCCGAGCCACAGGGCGTCGAGGGCGAGAAAACTGACGGCGGCGGCGGCGTAGGCGGCGATCCAGCTCATGGCGGGGTCCTCGTTTGGTCTGGAACAGAACCTAGGTCGCGCGGGCCGGCCGCCAAGTCATCCCTGGTCGTCCCGGCGCGGCGCGCGGTCGCCGAACCACCAGGCCAGAGCCGTCGAGGCCGAGAAGGCGATCGTCTCCACGGCCGTGCGGACGATGCCGGCAGCGGTGTCGGCGGCCAGCGCCCCGCTCATCGCCGACAGGAACAGCACGGCGAACAGGATCCACAGCAGCAGGGTCAGGGCCGGCCGGGTCAGGGCCCGCACGGCGGCGACCCAGGGCCAGCTCTGGCCGACCTGGGCCTCGGCCCGCAGTGAGGCGTCGAGACCGCGCCAGGAGCCCTCGGCTTCGGTCTGGACCAGGGTCAGCTTCGCGTCCTCGACCCGCCCCGCCCGGGTTTCGGCCGCCAGCTTCAGGTCGTGACCCCAGCGCTCGACCTCGTGGGCCATTTCCAGCTGTCGGTCCTTGCGCTTCTCGCGCGTCTCGAAGATGCCAAGCCCCCGGTTGAGGATCGACCCGAAGGCGCCGAAGGCCGCCCCGAGCGCGCCGCCCGCCAGACCGCCGCCGGCGGTGGTGATGATGTCCATGATGGCCTCCTTCAGCCGATTGCGATGATCCAGACTTCGCCGCGGCCGCCCGCGCCGCCGGGACCGGAGGTCCAGGTGTCGCGGCAACCCGCCCCGCCCCCGCCTCCGCCGCCCGGCGCGCCGCCCGAGCCGCCCGAGCCGCCGTTGGCGCCGGCCTGACTGCCACCCCCGCCGCCGCCCGCGCCCGCGCCGCGTTGCCACGCCTTGTCGCCCCCTGCCGCGCCCGAGGCCCCGAGCGAACCGCCGGCCCCGCGTGTCGCGCGCCTTCCGCTGCCGGCGCCGATGACATAGCCGTGGCCGCCTTCCTTGCCGGAGGACGTCGAACTGGCGGTGTTGAGGCCGCCGGCCCCGCCGCCGCCGCCGGGACCGTCGCCGCGGGTCGAATCGACGCCCGCAACCGGCACGCCCGCCGTGCTGCCTGCCCCGCCGGCGTTGGCCGGAGAGTTGCCGACGCCGCCGGAACCGGCCGCGCCGCTGACCGTCGAGCCGCCGCCGCCGCCACCGCCGCCGGTCGCGCCCAGCAGGACCTGCGCCCCGTCGGCAATGCTGGTGTCTCCGCCCGCCGCGCCGGCGCCGCCGGACGTCGTGCCGCTGACGCCGGACGCGCCGGCGCCGCCGGCGCCGATGGTGATGGTCAGGGCCCCGCCGGACAGTTCGGCGACATCGATCTCTTCACAGGACCGGCCCCCGCCCCCGCCGCCCCCGCCGCCCGCGCGGTTGGCGGCCGTCGTGCCGGACGCCCCCGCGCCGCCCCCGCCCCCTCCGCCGATGCAGACCAGCTGCAGCCGCCGCGCCCAGGCGGGCGGGCTGTAGCTGCCGCCGGCCGTGAACACGCTGACCTGGCTCTGCCGCAGCGGCGACAGGGCGAAGGTCGTCCGGCCCGTGCCGCGCGCCACCGTGAAGGCGTCATGCCAGATCGCGCCGTCGTGCGAGACCTTGAGGGTCGCGTCATCGGAGCCGGCGAGGCCGAACTCGGCCCGGCCGCCGTAGCCGGTCTGGAACAGCAGCGAACCGGTGTCCCCTTCGGTCTCCTTGTTGATCGTCACCCGCAGGTCGCCGTCGCCGCCCTCCCCGGCCGTCTTCGCCGTCAGCAGCACCTTGTTGAGCTTCGCCGTCAGGGGGTTGGCCGCGTCCGCCGCCGCGCCGACGCCCAGCAGCGGGATGTTCTGGAAACTGACCTCGGCGTCGACCGGGACCCAGCCAGCGCCGTCGAACACCGCCAGCAGGCCCTCGTCACGGATCCACGCGACGAGACCTGCGTCGGACGCGACAAAGGTCCAGCCGCCGGATTCGAACCGCGCCAGCGCATCCGCCGGCTTGCCGGCCCAGGCCTCGCCGGTCGCGCCGGCCGGCAGGATATAGAGGACGCCGTCCTCGGGATCGGCCGGCTGGCCGCCGACGGTCCGGCTCTCGACCGTGGTCTGGACCAGGCCGTCCAGCCGGGCCAGGGCCTGGTTGACCGTCACATGCTTCTGCGCCTGGGCGGCCGCCACATAGGGCAGGCCGAGGCGGGGGGTGGCGTCGTCGGACACGCGGAAACTCCCTGTCGCTCGTCACGACAAGGATGGGCGGCCGCCGGGGACCGATGCGCCGAATACGAAAGCGCCCGGCGATCCATGGGAATCGCCGGGCGCAAACGCTTGATTTGCCTTGTGAACGGTTCGGCTATTCGGCCGCGAAAGCCATGTGCTTGCCGGCGGTCAGGGCCGTCTTGGCCACCAGGTCGGCCTTGGCAGCCTCGTATTCCGCCGCCAGGCGCGCGACGAGTTCGCCGGCGCTGAGCACCGCCTTCACCGCGCCGATGCCCTGGCCGCAGCCCCAGATGTCTTTCCAGGCCTTGGCCTCGGTGTTGCCGCCCGAGCCGAAGTTCATCGCCGAAGGATCGCTCTCGGGCAGGTGGTCGGGGTCCATGCCCGCGGCGATGATCGACGGGCGCAGGTAGTTGCCGTGGATGCCGGTGAACAGGTTCGAATAGACGATGTCCTCGCCGGAGCTGTCGACGATCATCTGCTTGTAGCCCTCGACGGCGTTGGCTTCCTTCGTCGCGATGAAGGCCGAGCCGATGTAGGCGAGGTCCGCGCCCATGGCCTGGGCGGCGAGAATCGCCGCGCCGTTGCCGATCGCGCCGGACAGGGCCACCGGCCCGTCGAACCACTCGCGGATTTCCTGGATCAGGGCGAACGGCGACAGGCCGCCGGCGTGACCGCCCGCGCCGGCCGCGACGGGAATCAGGCCGTCGGCGCCCTTCTCGACCGCCTTGTGGGCGAACTTGTTGGTGATCACGTCATGCAGGGTGATGCCGCCCCAGGCGTGCACCGCCTGGTTCACATCCTCGCGGGCGCCCAGCGAGGTGATGACCACCGGGACCTTGTACTTGGCGCAGAGGGACATGTCCTCGTCGAGGCGGTTGTTGGTCTTGTGGACGATCTGGTTGACCGCGAACGGCGCCGACGGCAGGTCCGGGTTGGCCTTGTCCCAGGCCGCCAGCTCGCTGGTGATCCGGTCCAGCCACTCGTCGAGCAGGCTGATCGGGCGGGCGTTCAGCGACGGGAACGAGCCGACGATACCGGCCTTGCACTGGGCGATCACCAGGTCCGGGTTGGAGATGATGAACAGCGGCGAGGCGATGGCCGGCAGTCGCAGGCGGTCACGCAGGATCGGCGGCAAGGCCATGGTCGGTCGTCTCCGTTATGAATATACGTTGTAAATAGAACAACTGTTCGGCAACGGCAAGGCCCCGCCGCGCCCCGTCGCACCTCCGTCCGCTTGACGCACCTTACGGCAGGGGCGCATCACGCCCCGTAATTTGCTGCATTGCACTTGGGGAGATCGAAGGTTTGTCCGGGACGATCCTGCCGCTGGCCGATGACTTCGCGCCGCCCGCCCGTGAGGCCTGGCTTCGCGTTGTTGAAAAGACCCTCAAGGGGGAGTCCTTCGAGGACGCCCTGGTCAAGCACACGGCCGATGGCCTGAGCATCCAGCCGCTCTATACGGCCGACAGCGCGCCGGACGTGGTCCGTGACCTCAGCCCGCGCGACGCCGACAGACCCTGGGACCTGCGCATGCGGGTGGCCCATCCCGATCCGCGCCAAGCGGCGGCTGAAAGCCTCAAGGATCTCGAAGGCGGGGCCGCCTCGCTGCTGCTGGCCATCGACCCGACCGGCCGGAGCGGCGTCGCCGTCGGCTCGGCCGAGGATCTGGCCAAGGCGCTGGACGGTGTAATGCTGGACCTCGCCCCCGTGGCGCTGGACGCCGGCTATCTCGGCCCGCGCGCCGCCGACTGGCTGGGAACCCTGGCCAAGGCCGCGCCGAACGCGCCGCTGTCCTTCCACATGGATCCGCTGACGACCTTCGCCCAGACGGGCGCCAGCCCCGGGCCGATCGAAAGCCACATCATCTCCGCCGCCACCGTCGCCGCGCGCCTCGCCGCGACCTACGGCAAGGCCGGGCTGTTCCTCGCCACCGGCCGGGCGGCCCACGAATCGGGCGGTTCGAACACCGAGGAGCTGGCGGTGATGACCGCCGCCGCCCTGGCCTACGCCAAGGCCATGGTCCGCGCCGGTCTGCCGATTGAAGACGCCTTCCGCCGCATCACCCTCGGGGTCAGCCTCGACGGCGAGTATTTCACCGGCATCGCCAAGGTCCGCGCCGCGCGGGCTCTGTGGTCGCGGGTGACGCAGGCCTGCGGCGTCAATGTTCCGGCGCGGGTCGAGGTCCGCTCGTCCAACCGCATGCTGGCCCGGGCCGACGCCTGGACCAACCTGCTGCGGCTGACCAGCGTCGGCTTCGCCGCCGCCGTCGGCGGGGCGGACGTGGTGGTGCTGGGCGCCTTCACCGACGCCATCGGCCTGCCAACCGCCTTCGCCCGCCGCCAGGCGCGCAACACCCAGCTGGTGCTGATGGAAGAGAGCCACCTGGGCCGCGTCGCCGACCCGGCCGGCGGCGCCTGGTATCTCGACACCCTGACCGACCAGATCGCCCAGGCCGCCTGGACCGGCTTCCAGGCCATCGAGGCCGCCGGCGGCATCATCGCCGCCCTGCAGTCGGGTGTCATCGCCGAGGCAGTCAACGCCGCCCGCGAAGCCCAGTCGAAGGCCTACGCCGACAAGTCGCGCAAGATCCTCGGCGTGACGGTGTTCCCCAACGCCGACGACAAGGTTCCCGAGGTGGCGGTCGTCGATCCGGCGGCCTTCGCCGTGGCCGGGCCTGACCCACGACTGCCCGGGCCGGACTCGTCCTGCCCGCCCCTGCCGTCCATCCGTTTCGCCGCCGCGTTCGAGGAGGCCTGAGCCATGACCACCTTCCCCGATTTCGCCAAGCTCGACTTCACCGCCGGCGCGCCGGCCGGCGCGGCCCCGACCGATGGTCCCGTCTGGAACACCCCTGAAGGCATCGCCGTCGCGGCCGCCTATGGCCCTGAGGACGTCGAGGGTCTCGACTTCCTGAACGGCTATCCGGGCATCGAGCCGTTCGTGCGCGGCCCCTATCCGACGATGTACGCCACCAACCCCTGGACGGTGCGGCAGTACGCCGGCTTCTCGACGGCCGAGGACTCCAACGCCTTCTACCGTCGCAACCTGGCGGCCGGTCAGATGGGCCTGTCGGTGGCCTTCGACCTGGCCACCCACCGTGGCTACGACAGCGACCATGAGCGGGTGAAGGGCGACGTCGGCATGGCCGGCGTGGCGATCGACAGCATCCTCGACATGCGCACGCTGTTCGACGGCATCCCGCTCGACAAGATGAGCGTGTCGATGACCATGAACGGCGCGGTGCTGCCGATCCTGGCGCTCTACATCGTGGCCGCGGAGGAACAGGGCGTCACGCCCGACACGCTGCAGGGCACGATCCAGAACGACATCCTCAAGGAGTTCATG
>CANJYY010000154.1 GCA_947479185.1 Caulobacteraceae bacterium | reverse complement strand
GTTGACCGTCTGGTCAGAGAACCGGGCGAACTCCATGTTGGTCAGGGTGTCGGTCCCCTCCGGACCGCTGACGGTCCAGGTGGTCTCGTCGACGCGGGTCAGGGTGTAGGCCGAGCGCAGGCCCGCGTAGACCGCCGTATCCTCGTCCGCCCCGCCTTCAAGCCTATCGTTGCCAGCCCCGCCGGTCAGTTCGTCGTCACCGCCGGCTCCGACCAGGCGGTCGTCGCCCTCGCCGCCGTCCAGACGGTCGGCGCCGCTGTAGGCCGGGTTGTTGAACTGCGTGGCGATGTCCTCGTACTGGACGATGGCGCCGGAGGCGCCGAAGGTCCCGAAGTCGGTGAACTTGATGCCGTCGCCGAGCAGCAGGTCAGCGCCGCCGCCGCCGCTGAGCGTATCGTCGCCGGAGCTGCCGCTGAGCGTGTTGGCCCCGCCGTCGCCGGTCAGGGTATCGTTGAAGTCCGTGCCGCTGAGGTTTTCGACGTTGTTCAGGGTCATCGACCCGACGCCGGTGGCCTGGGCGGAGCCCTGGGTCGCCAGCGAAACCGTTACGGCTGCAGCGGACAGGTTGAAGCTGACGGTATCGGAATCCGCGCCGCCGTCGAGCTGGTGGTCGCCGCCGCCGACGGTCAGCAGGTCGTTGCCGCCCATGCCGTTGAGCGTATCGGCCCCGGTGACGCCGGTGGTGATCGCGCCGGCGATGTAGTTGTCCGCCGCGTTGCCCGTGAAGGTGTCGCTGAAGGCGGTGCCGCTGAGGTGCTCGATGCCGGTGATGGTGTCGACGCCGTGGCCGGTGTCCTGAGCCGTCGTGATGTTCAGATCGATGGTCGCGCCGGTCTGCGGATCGGTCGCGGCCAGGGAGATGCCCAGCCGGTCGATACCGTCGCCGCCGTCGATGACATCGCTGCCCTCGCCACCGGTCAGGAAGTCGTTGCCCGCGCCGCCCGACATGATGTCGTCGCCGTTCTGGCCGCGCACCGCGTCGTCGCCGTCACCGCCACTGAGGGTGTCGTTGCCGTTCTGGCCGTTCAGGCTGTTGTTGAACTGATCGCCGGTCAGGATATCGTTGAAGCCAGAGCCCGACAGATACTCGATGCCGATCAGGGTATCGTTGCCCCAGCCGGTGTTCTGGGCCGCACCCTGAAGCAGCAGGCTGACGGTCACCCCGTTGGCCGCGTCCCCCCAGGTCGCGACGTCGCCGCCCTCGCCGCCGTCGATCGTGTCGTCGCCGAGACCGCCGGTCAGCTGGTCGTCGCCGCCGTAGCCAAACATGACGTCGTTGCCGGAACTGCCAAAGTTGAAGTTGCTGGTCTCGTCCCCGTGCAGGGTATCATTGCCCGTGCCGCCGTTGACGTTCTCCATGCCGATCAGGGTGTCGATGCCATGGCCGGTGTTCTGGGACACGCCCTGGATGCGGAGGTCGACCGTCACGCCGGTGGTGTTGTCGCCGTAGTTAGCGGTGTCGAAGCCCGCTCCGCCGTTGAAGGTGTCGTTGCCGAGCCCCCCCTGCATGTTGTCGTTGCCGCCCTCGCCGTTGAGGACGTCGTCGCCGTTCAGGCCGTTAAGGAAGTTGCTGAGGCCATCCCCCGTCAGGGTGTCGCCGAACCCGGAGCCGGTGAGGTTTTCGATACCTGACAACGTGTCTGTGCCGGCCGAACCGGTGTTCTGCGCCTGGCCCTGCAGCAGCAGGCTGACACTTACGCCGCCGCCAGCGTTGCTGTAGGTGGCGGCGTCACCCGTGCCCGCGCCACCGTTGAGCGTATCGTTGCCCGTGTTGCCCTGCAGGGTATCGTTGCCCGCGCCGCCGTCGAGCACGTCGTCGCCAGCCGCGCCGTCGAGGAAGTTGCTGCCGGCGTCGCCGGTCAGGGTGTCGTTGTGGCCCGAGCCGCCGAGCTGCTCGAAGCCGACCAGGGTATCGATGCCGGACGCGCCGGTGTTCTGGGCCTGGCCCTGCAGCAGCAGGCTGACGGTGACGCCGGAGGTGGCGTCATAGTACTGGGCCATGTCGCCGGTGCCCGCGCCGCCGTCGAGATTGTCGTCGCCCAGACCGCCGAGCAGGAAGTCGTTGCCGTCGCCGCCGGAAACGGTGTCGTTGCCGGCCCCGGCGTTGACGTTGTCGCTGCCGCCCAGCCCGGAGATGGTGTCGTTTCCGGCCTGGCCGTCGAGGAAGTTGTTGCCGCTGTTGCCGGTCAGAACATCGCCGAATTGCGATCCGGTGACCTGCTCGACGTTGGTGATGGTATCCATCCCCTCGCCGGTGTTCTGGGCGACGGTGATCTGCAGATCCACGGTCACGCCGTTGGCGGCGCTGAAGTAGTCGACCCTGTCGGTCCCCGCCCCACCGTCAAGGGTGTCGTTGCCCAGGTCGCCGCGCACAGTGTCGTTGTCGTCGCCGCCCTGGACCGTATCGTTGCCGTCCCCGCCGGCCAGATAGTCAGCGCCCGCCCCACCGATGAGGGTGTCGTCCCCACCCATGCCGGACAGCTGGTTGGCGCCGCCGTCGCCGGTCAGGGTGTCGTTATACTGGTTCGAGCCGGTGATGTTCTCGAAACCGGCCAGCGTATCAAGGCCCTGGCCGGTGTTCTGGGCAGAACCCTGCAAGGCGAGGCTGACTGTGACGCCGTTTGCCGCGTCGTAGAAATCCGCCCGATCCTGGGACCCTGCCCCGCCGTCGAGGGTGTCGTCGCCCAGACCGCCAGTCAGAATGTCGTCGTCGCTTCCGCCGCTAATGACGTCATTGCCGGCCCCGCCCTGCAGGTTGTCGAACCCGGCGCCGCCAGCGATGGTGTCGTCGCCGCCGTCGCCGTCGATGTAGTTGTTCTGGCCGTCGCCGGTCAGGGTGTCGCCGAAATTGTGCGAGCCGAAGATGTTCTCGACGTTGGTGATGGTGTCATTGCCCTGGCCGGTGTTCTGGGCGCTGCCCTGCAGGGTCAGGTTCACCGTCACGCCGTTCAGGGCGTTGTAGAAACCGACCCCGTCGCCGGTCCCGGCCCCACCATCCATGGTGTCGTCGCCTTCGCCGCCCTCGAGCGTGTCGTTGCCGTCGTTTCCGCTCAGGGTGTCGTTGCCGCCGACGCCGCCCAGATAGTTGGCCTGGCCATCCCCGATGAGGGTGTCGTTGTGGGCGCTGCCGTGAGCCGATTCGATGCTGACCAGGGTGTCCAGTCCGGCGCCGACAGTGTTCTGCGCCACGCCCTGGATGTTCAGGTCAACCGTCACGCCAGACGTGGCGTTGTAGTAGACGGCCGCGTCGCCGCCGAACCCGGACTGGCTGCCGCCATCGAGAGTGTCGTCGCCCTCGCCGCCTTCCAGACGGTCGTCCCCGCCCTCGCCGTTCAGCGTGTCCGAACCCTCAGCGCCATTGGCGTAGTCATTGCCCTCGCCGGCATTGATGACGTCATTGCCTTCCTGGCCCTGGATGTTGTCATCGCCAGCCGTGCCGGTGATGGTGTCGTTGCCGCTGGTGCCGGTGATGTCAGCCATGACTCGTCCCTCGGCGCGCCGTCAGAGCCGGCGCGCATCGCTTGCCAAAATTTACGGGATGCCCGGTCACCGGACTCCCCCCACGTCATCGTGGGCGAACGCCATTCGCAAAACAGTGAAATAATTCGCTGATATCTCGAATGTTTTCGCCTCAGAAGTTAGTCTTCACGAGTACTTGCCGATAGGTTGCCGCCCGGTGACCCAGGGCGAGGCGATCGGATCGCCTCATCCCTCGGGCCGCCAGGTCAGGTGACGACAGCCCGGCGACGTTCTGCATTCGATGTCGCTGCCAGGCCGGACCGCATGGTTCGCCTGAGGCCATAGTCGTTCGGTCCGCGGCGGCGGCTCAATGCCCATTTGCGGGGTAATGAGGTCCGGTCAGGCGGGGACGGGAACGTCGGCTCGGGCCGGCGCCGGGGCCGCGCGCAGCGCTTCGGCAACGAGCGCGGGATGGCTGAGCACGAGGAAGCGGCCGGCGCCCGGGACGATGCGAAATCCGGCGCCGGGAAGGCGGCCGCGCCAGAAGGCCTCGACCTCGCCGGGCGTGGCCATCCAGTCGGCTTCGCCCTGGATGACGCGCCAGCGTTCGACGCCCGCGAGCGGCGGCGAGGACCAGCGGGTCATGGCGGTCTGCTCGGTGACATAACCGCCGATCTGCCCTGTGGTGAACGGGCGGAAGCCACGCTCGTAGTCGGCCAGATGCCGCGGGTCCGCCATCAGGGCCCTGTCGGACGGATTGTCGGCGACGGCATGTTGCAGGATCCGGCGCCCCAGCCCCCGGCCAAGCCAGTGGCTCAGGGCGCCGGCGACCCGTTCGATCAGCGCCGGCTGGCGGAAGAAGAGCGCCGCCACGGCGCCGACCGGGCCGCGGTAGAGCCGGTCATCAGTCGGGGGATCGGGATTGATCAGGACCACCCGCCCCAGCCGCCCCGGCATGAGCCGGTGCGCGGCGATGGCCACCTGCGCTCCGCCGCGGCAGAGCAGATCGACCCGCTCGAGCCGCAGAGTGTCGGCGATCAGACGCATGTCTGCGGCGGCGGCCGAGAACGGATCCTCCCGCCAGCCCGCGGGGTCGCGGGGCGGATCGGTGAGGCCGAAGCCCGGCCGGTCGATCGAGATCGGCCGGAAGCCCTGTGCGTGCAACGCCTCCACCAGACCGCCCGGGACGAAGCGGCAGGCCGAACTGGTGTGCAACACGAACACCGGCGCGCCCGACCGCGGGCCATAGTCGCTGTAGGCCACCAGAGTGTCATCGCCACGCCGGGCAAGAGCGAGTGGCTCAGGGTGTTCGGCCTCGGCGATCGAAGTCGTGCCCGTGGCGTCTGTCAGCAGGCCGAGAATCTGCGCCTCGATGATCACGCGCGTCAGGCCCGCCGCAGACTGGACGCCCATGACCTCGAAGACGACCTTCATCTCTGCCTTGACGGTCGCGTCGGACACGCCGATCGCGGCCGCGGTCTCGCTGCGGCCCATGCCCTCGGCGACTCGCAGCGCCACCGTCGCCTGGCGCAGGGTCAGGCCCCAGCAGTCGAGCAGGATGGCCTTGCCGAGGTCGCCGGTCGGCCAGACGCCGAAGGAGAGCCGAACCAGCCGCTCGATGAGCGCCGGCAGCTTCCGCACCCCCACCTTGCGCATCGCACCGATGATGGACTCGCGCGCGCTATCGTAGGCGATGCCAAGATCTGTGGCGGTGCGCCGGATGTTGCCGGTGAGCAGGACGCTGCGCGCCACGCGCGTCTGGCTGGGCGTGAGCCCGAAGGCGGCGCAGGCCTGGAGGAATCCCGCGCCGGTGGAGGCCGGCGTGGCCATCAGGGCCACGAAAGCGGCCCCTGGAAGGCGGACGGCGGCGGCGATCTCCGGCGGCAGCTTCCAGCCGGCGGCCCTGGCGGGCGTGGTCACGGCGAGGCCGCTGAGCACGCCCGCCTTGGACGGATGAACCAGTTGGATCGTCGGACCGTCCAGATCGAAGCCGATGTCGAAGATGCTCGGGGCTTCGTCATCGAGGCCGAGGTCCGCGGCGAAGGTCGACGTCGCCCGCAGGACCCGGCCTCCGCGATCAAGCACCGCCCCGCTGAGGGCGTCCGCCCGGACGACGGCGTAGGAGGTCGACAGGCCCTCAAACCCGGCCGCGAAATCGGTCTCCCCGGCCCGGATGGAGGCGGTCAACGACTCGTGGTCCACCAGCAGGCGGTCGAACAGCGCATCCGACGCCGTACCCGATGTGGACTTCGCAGGGGGGGGCGTCGGGCTCATACGTTGTGAAAGCTAGATCGCACTCGGGATCTGACAACCATAGACCGCAAAAAACCGGCCTGATGGCGCCCCCGGTCGGGCTCGAACCGACACGCCTTGCGGAACCGGATTGTGAGTCCGGCGCGTCTACCAATTCCACCACAGGGGCCTGCGGGAGGCGGAAATCTAGCGACGGCGGGGCGCAGGTCAACGCGCTGATGGCGGGCGCTAGCGTCCCTCGCCCGACGGCTCGGCGGCGGCCTCGAGGCGGGACAGCAGACGCTTGAGCGTGGCCACCTCGGCGGGGCCAGGCCCGCCAGCAGCGCCGCCTCATGGGCCAAGGCCAGGGTGTGGGAGCGGCCGTCGGTCTGGTTGGCCGTGCGCTCGACGAGGTTGCGCGTGACCAGGCCCTGGGCCGCGCGGCTGACCGTGACCTTGTCCATGGCCGTGCGGGCGACCAGCGCCTGGGGCGTCAGGCCGCCCTCGGCCAGCACCGCCATCAGCCGCCACTGCGGGATCGAGAGGCGCTTCTCGTCGCGCATCTCAATGCGGACCGTGTCGCCGGCGCGAACCGTCACCCTTCAAGCGGCGTCGAGGGGCGTGACATCTACCCAGGAACTCATGATCGCGCTGACAGCATCGCCATAACGCTCCGAAGTCCGCCGTGACGCTGGATACTATCCAAATGTCGCGTTTCAATAATACTAAAGATCTATTGCTGGTATCTTTGATCTAACCCGCTCGAACCGGGGCACTGTCGCGCTCATTTTAGCCATGGTCGCGCACTTCCCATGTAATCTGGACAGCAACGTGAGCCGAGAGACACCGATTTAATGAAATTTTAAGGCTCCGAATACCTTTGGTCCTCGAGCAACATTTTTGAACCTGGCGCGCGGGCGAC
>CANJYY010000153.1 GCA_947479185.1 Caulobacteraceae bacterium | reverse complement strand
TCGGCGATGTCGTTCAGGCGCTTGGCGGACTTGGCGTCCACCTCCCAGCTCATCGAGAAATCGTCGTCCGGCTTGACCGAGCCATCCTTGGACGGGAGGTCGCGGACGTGCCCGTAGGACGCCAGAACCTTGTAGTCCGAGCCCAGGTATTTGTTGATGGTCTTGGCCTTGGCCGGGCTCTCGACGACGACGACGTGCATGCGGTCTCGATGACACTGGAGGGAAAGATCGCCCTTCGAGCGAGCGCGGAAAGTGGGGGCGGGGCACGGCCAATGTCAACGCGGGGCGTGGAAGTCAAAGGATTCCGTCACGCGAATGATCGCGCCCGACCCTTCCCCGTCATAGAACCGGCCAAGTCCGGGCGCATCCGGGCCCGGCTCGCGGGCATTCGCGTCGGGGCCATGAGCGTGTAATCAGAGGCGATAGACTCGCCGAAGCCGGCCGGACCGAAGCATGAAGCCACCTTCCGACAACAAGCGCGCGGCCAACCCCTACGCCCGCCGCACGCCCTGGGGCCGCGTTCAGGCCCAGCCGTTCAAGCTCGGCGTCGGCCCGGGCGCCGCGCCGCTGTCGGGCGAACCGGCCGCGCCGAAGCCGCCGCCCATGCGGCAGCCGCGCGGCGGCGACCTGCCCGGTCCGGGCGAAGGCATCCTCGGCGGCTCGCCGCTGATGCCGGCCAGGGCCGCCGGTCCGGTCTCGCCGTTGAACCAGCCGGCCGACGCCAGGGCGACGCCGGTGCGCACGCCCAGACCCGTTCCGACGCCGAAATCCGCGCCGGCTCCGGCGGTGGTCGTCCCGACGGCCCCCGCCGCCAGGACGCCGCCCGCCGCTCCGCCGCCGCCGCTCGCGCCGTCCGAGATCATCGAGCGTCTGGCGGCCATCGAGGCCGAGCCCCGACCGGTCGATCGTCGCCTGCTGATCGGCGGCGTGGCCCTGGGCGTCATCGCCCTGATCGCCGTGGCGGCCCTGCTGCTGTCGCGGCCCGACGATCTGGACGAGGACACGCCGGAAGCGGCCGCGGCGCCGGCCGCGCCGGCCGCCGCGACGCCGTCCTTCCAGGCCGCGCCCCTTCCGACGGCGCCGATCTACCGCGCCACACCGCCGGTCGGCGCGCCGGGTCTGCCGCCGGCGCCCGGGGCCGCCCCGCCGCCGGTCACGACCGAGCCCGTCCCGACGCTTCCGCCGCCGGTTCTGACGGAGCCGGCGCCGGTGGTCATCCCGCCGGTGGTCGAGCCCCCGCCGGCTGCCCCCAAACCCGCGCCGTCGCCGCCCGCCCTGCGCCCGACCCTCGACCCCGACGCGCCGATGGTCCTGCGCCGGGGCGAGGACTAGCCGGAACTCACGGTCCCGCCGGGGCCGAATTCGGCCAGCCCGGCCAGCGAAAGCTCGACCACGGCGGCGAACACCGCCGGGGCCGGGCCGCCGGAGGCGCGCACCAGGTCATCCAGCGTCACCGGCGTCGGCGAGAGCAGCGCCGCCACCCGCTCGCGCAGGGCGTCGGGCGGCGCCTGCGCCGGGCCGCTCCACGGCGGGTGCTCGCGCTCGCGCAGCCCGCCCAGCCCCTCCAGCGCCCGCAGCACATCCTCGGCCCCCTCGCAGACGGTCGCGCCCTGACGCAGCAGGTCGTTGGTCCCGCGCGCCCGGGGATCGAGCGGCGAGCCTGGCACGGCCAGCACCTCGCGGCCCTGTTCGGCGGCCAGCCGGGCGGTGATCAGCGAGCCGGACTTCAGTTCCGCCTCGACCACCACCACGGCCAGCGACAGGCCGCTGATCAGCCGGTTGCGGCGGGGGAAGTCGCGCGCCTGGGCGCGGTGGTCGGGCGGGGTCTCCGAGATGATCGCGCCCTCGACCGCCAGCCGTTCGTGCAGGTCCGCATGCTCGGGGGGATAGATGTCGCCGACCCCGCCGCCGAGCACGGCGACGGTTCCGGTCGGCAGGGCCCCTTGGTGGGCCGCGCCGTCGATGCCGCGCGCCATGCCCGAGACGACGACCTTGCCGGCCTGTCCGAGATCGGCGGCGAGGGTGCGGGCGAAGCGCTGGCCGGCGGCCGAGGCGACGCGCGCGCCGACGATGGCCACAGCGGACGCCGTCAGCAGCTCGGTCCGGCCGAGCACCCAGATCAGCGGCGGCGGCGGGTCGAGCGCGGCCAGCAGGGGCGGGAAGGTCGCCTCCGCGCCGCAGATCAGCCGCGCGCCCAGCCGATCGCCGACCTCAAGCTCGCGCTCGGCCTCGGCTTTGGAAGGAATGTCCACGGGGCGCCGGGCGAGGCCGGGCAGGGCGTCGATCGCCGCCGCCGCCGAGCCGCAGCGCTGCAGCAGGTGTTCGAAGGCCACCGGTCCGACGTTCGGGGTCCTGGCCAGACGCAGCCAGGCGACCCGTTCGGCGTCGGACGGCGGCCCGGCCGTCACGCGTCCGGGGTCGGAGCAGCCTCCGCCTTCTTCGCGCCGATCTTCGGCTCCTCGCCCTTGAGCAGGCGACGGATGTTCTCGTGGTGGCGGATGAAGATCAGCACGGCCATGAAGGCCGCCAGCAGGATCATCGGCCGGGGCGCATCGGTGGAAAAGGCGAAGACGGGGGCCAGCGCCGCCGCCGTCAACGCGGCCAGCGAGGAGATGCGGAACAGCGCCGCCATGGCGATCCACGTCAGGGCGGCCAGCCCGCCGACCGGGAAGGCCGCCGCCAGCAGCACGCCGTAGAAGGTCGCCACGCCCTTGCCGCCGTTGAACTTGAGCCAGACGGGGAACAGGTGCCCGACGAAGGCGCTGCCGCCGGCCAGGGCCACGGCCGCCGCGTTGCCGTGGGTCAGCAGATGGGCCAGCAGCACCGCCACCGCGCCCTTGCCGGCGTCCCCGATCAGGGTGATGGCCGCCAGGTCCTTGCGGCCCGAGCGCAGCACATTGGTCGCGCCAATGTTGCCCGAGCCGATCTTGCGGATGTCGCCCGCGCCGCCCAGCCGCGTGGCGATCAGGCCGAACGGGATCGAGCCGAGCAGATAACCGCCCACGACGATCAGACCGAGTGTCAGCCAGACAGCGCTCGCCAGAGTTTCCATGGTCGCCCCTATACCCGGTAAAGTTGTTCTTGTCTTGTGCCTCGACGCTAGCCCGCGTCGCGGGTTGCTCGCAATCCTCCCCGGAGCTGAAGCGAGGGGGAGGGGGACCGCCGGGACGGCGGTGGAGGGGGCTGCGCGAAGGTGAGCGGACCCGTCCTGAATCCAAGTCTTTTCGGGCAGGCCGGCGCTGACCCCTCCACCATGCTCCGCATGGTCCCCCTCCCCACTGCGTGGGGAGGAACGGGCGAAATCTACTCCGCCGCCCGGTAGACCATCTTCCCGGCCACGACCGTCCGCAGCACCTGGCCCTGCAGCCTGCGGCCATCGAACGGCGAGTTCTTCGACTTCGACACCAGCTTGTCGGCGTCGATGATCACCGGGGCGCCGAGGTCGCAGAGCACCAGGTCGGCCGGCGCGCCGGGCGTCAGCCGGCCGCTGCTGAGGCCGAGGAAGGTCGCCGGGGCCAGGGTCACGGCCCGCAGCAGGTCGATCAGCGGCGCGCGGCCGTCGTGATAGTGGACCAGCAGCGCCGGCAGCAGGGTCTCCAGACCCACGCCGCCCGGCGTCGCCTCGTCATAGGGCAGGCGCTTGTCCTCGGCCGGGGCCGGGGCGTGGGCCGAGACGACGATGTCGACGAGACCGGAGGCCAGGGCATCGATAAGCGCCTGGCGGTCGTCTTCGCTGCGCAGTGGCGGGTCGAGCTTGGCGAAGGTGCGGTAGTCGCCGATGTCCAGCTCGTTGAAGCTCAGGTGGTTGATCGAGGCGGTGGCCGTGACCTTCACGCCGCGCGCCTTGGCCCGGGCCAGGGCCTCGAGCGCTCCGGCGCTGGTGATCTGGTCGACCAGCAGCCGGGCGCCGGTCAGTTCGGCCAGGGCCAGATCCCGCTCCAGCCCGATCCGCTCGGCCATCGCCGGGCCGGACGGCAGGCCCAGACGGCCGGCGAACTCGCCCTCCGTCGCCGCTGCGCCCCTCGTCAGCCAGGGATCGACCGGGCGGTGGGCGACCGCCATGTCGAAGGTCTTCGCATAGGCCATCACCCGCCGCAGCACGCGGCTGTCGACGATCGCGTGGTCGACGTCGGTGACATAGACGCAGCCGGCCTCGCGCATCAGGCCGATCTCGGCGATCTGCTCGCCCTTCAGCCGCCGCGTGGCGGCGCCGGCGCAGAGGATGCGGGCCGCTTCGATGTCGCGGGCGCGGCGCAGGATGAAGTCGACCACCGACGGATCGTCGACCGCCGGATCGGTGTCGGGCTGGACGACGAAGCTGGTCACCCCGCCGGCCGCGGCGGCCTGGGCCGCCGAGCGCAGGGTCTCACGGGTCTCGGCGCCGGGCTCGCCGGTCTTGACGCGCAGGTCGATCAGCCCGGGCGCCAGCATCCCGCCGGCGCAGTCGATGACCTGAAGATCACCCGACAGGTTACTGAAATCCTTGCCCTTAGACACATCGACGATGGTCTCGCCGGAGACCACCAGCGCGCCGGGGCCGTCATAGCCGCTCTCGGGGTCGACCAACCGGGCGTTCTGGAAGGCGATCGGGCGGGCGCGGGCCATCAGTGATTGTCCAGCCGGGCGGCGAGCGAGGCCAGCACGGCCATGCGGGCGGCGACGCCCATCTCGACCTGGTCCTGAATGAGACTGACGGCCGGATCATCGGCCACGTCGGAATCGATCTCCACGCCGCGGTTCATCGGGCCCGGATGCATGACCTTCACGCCGCCGCTGGCCGCCTTGAGCTTCTCGCGGTCGAGGCCCCAGAAGCGGAAATACTCGCGGGTCGAGGGGACCAGCGCGCCCTGCATCCGCTCCAGCTGCAGGCGCAGCATCATCACCACGTCGGCGCCGGCGATGCCCTTTTCCAGGTCGTGATAGACGGTCGCGCCCCAGTGTTCGGCCCCGGCGGGCATCAGGGTCGGCGGTCCGACAAGGCGAACTTCCGCGCCGAGGATGTTGAGAAGATTGACGTTCGAGCGCGCCACGCGGCTGTGCATCACGTCGCCACAGATGGCCACCGTCAGGCCGGCGACATGGCCGAACGCCCGGCGCATCGACAGGGCGTCGAGCAGGGCCTGGGTCGGATGTTCGTGCTGACCGTCGCCGGCGTTGATCACGCTGCAGCCGACCTTCTGCGACAGCAGGGCCGCGGCGCCCGACGAGGCGTGGCGCACCACCAGCAGGTCCGGCTGCATGGCGTTCAGCGTCACCGCCGTGTCGATCAGGGTCTCGCCCTTGGCCACAGACGACGTCTTGACGCTCATGTTCATCACGTCGGCGCCCAGCCGCTTGCCGGCCAGCTCGAAACTGGCCTGGGTGCGCGTCGAGTTCTCGAAGAACAGGTTCATCAGGGTGCGACCCTTGAGCAGGTCGAGCTTCTTGGTCGTCTGCCGGTTCAGCGCCACGAATCCGTCGGCCAGGTCGAGCAGCTGCTGCGCCTCGACGACGTTGACATCCATGGCGGACAGGAAATGGCGGCGGGGAAACGGAAAGGTCCGCGCGCGGACGTCATCAATTCCCGGAGCGAAAGCCGTCATAGGCCGTGGTCATAGGCGAACCGGGCAGGGGCGCCAACAGATTCCCTCTCCCAGCGGGAGAGGGAGGGGCCCGGCGCGAAGCGCTGGGAGGGTGAGGGCGTTACGGTGACGGCCAGAGAAATGCACGGCAGGATTGCAGTCGTGTTGCGCGGTGATAAAACACCACCATGGACCGCATCGGTCGCGCCCGCGAACTGCGCAGTTTCCAGACGCTCGCCGAGCGGACCCTCTGGCAACGGCTGCGCGGCCGCAAGCTCGCCGGCCTGAAGTTCCGGCGACAGGTTCCCATCGATCGTTACATCGCCGACTTCGCCTGCCTGGAGGCGCGCCTGATCGTCGAACTCGATGGACCGGTGCATGAGGACCGCTACGAACAGGATGAGCAGCGGGCCGACCTGCTGCGTTCGCTGGGCTGGCATGTGGTCCGGTTCGACAACGAGGTCGTCATCACCGAACCGGGCAGGGTGCTCGACGGCATTCTCGCGGAGCTGGGGCGGTCGACGCCGTAACGCCCTCACCCTCCCATCCTGCTTCGCAGGACGGGCCCCTCCCTCTCCCGCTGGGAGAGGGTTATCTGACGTGGAACACCACCAGCAGCAGCGGGATGGTCACCAGGCTGGCCGCCGTCGTGAACGCCACGATCCCGGCCATCAGCGGCGCGTCGCCGCCCATCTGTCTCGCCAGCACATACGACGCCGCCGCGCCGGGGGCCGAGCCGACCAGCAGGGCCACGCCCTGGGCCGTCTCGTCGCCGCCGGCCAGCCGGCAGAGGCTCCACATCAACACCGGCAGGACCAGCAGCTTGACCGCGCTGACCGAGGCGATCAGCCAGCGGCGGCTGTGGACATAGGCGAAGTTCAGGCCGGCCCCGGCGACCACCAGCCCCATGGTCAGGGCCGCGTCGGACAGCAGGTCCAGCGTACTCATCACCACAGGCAGTTTGGGCACATGCAGCACATTAAGCAGCGCCCCGACGCCGCAGCCCCACAGCACCGGGTTCTGGACCAGTCCACGCAGGGCGGTGCGCAGTC
>CANJYY010000152.1 GCA_947479185.1 Caulobacteraceae bacterium | reverse complement strand
GATGTCTGGCGCTCAGCAAATGTCCGGATACAGGTCCCGCCATCCGGGATTGGTCTTTTCGATCAGTTCGATCTTCCAGGCCCGGCGCCAGACCTTCATCTGCCGCTCCCGGCGGAAGGCGTCGTCGCGGGTCTCGAAGGCCTCGTACCAGACCAGCCTCTTCACGCCGTAGCGGCTGGTGAACCCCGGGATCAGGCCCTCGCGATGCTCGCCGACCCGTCGCACGAGGCTGTCGGTGGATCCGATGTAGAGGGTCCCGTTCCGCTGGCTCGCGAGGATGTAGACGTAGAAGGCCATGACGGTGCTCGTGCGCGCCTGCCCGAGACACAATCTTAGAGGGTGTTGAAGAAATAATCAATCAAATGGGGGTGCGTGTTGGGGAGCCAGACATCCCTTGAGGTGAGTGCACCGGCCGTAAACCTGGGTCCTCGCTTCCGCGAGGATGAGCGGGGGAAGAGGGGGCGGGACCTCAGCCTTCCACCCATAGCCGACCTTCAGCAATTCCGCTTCCGAGCTCCGGCACACCCCGACCTTCTGCCTTGGCGGAGCATTGCGCGGCCCGGAGGGCCGTCCTTGACCAGGGCGACCGCCCGCGCTCCCATTCCATCAAGGCTTTGGGGCGAGTGTCATCAGGCCCTTCTCTCCCCCGTTCATCCTTGCGGAGGCGAGAATGAACGGGGCGAGCGCCGATCACCCACAAGTCACCGCCGTCCTGACTCCCCGTCGTCTTATTCCTGCAACGCCGGGGGCCTACAGGCGTTCGGCGGGGGCTTGAGTAGCGTAACGGAGGCATCCAGTGATCAGCGACATTCCCGGGGAACCCCGGTCCTTCCTGCCCCGCCAGACTCCCGCCGCCACCCTCGCGCGGAAAGTCCGCTGGCATGTCGGGCTGTCGCAGCAGGCCTTCGCGGTGACCTTCGGCATCGATCCCGAGCGCCTCGGCTGGATCGAGCGCGGCGAGGTCGAGCCCGATCCGGTGCTGGAAGCCTATCTGCGCGTCATCGACCGCGCGCCGCACATGGTGCTGGCGGCCCTGGCCGAACGGCGGGGATGATTCCGAGACGGCCCGCACCAGGATGCTCCCCCAGGGGGAGTTGGCAGCCCGAAGTGCTGACTGAGAGGGCTGCTCCCCGCCGACGGGACCCCCTCCGTCTCCGCCCCGCGGAGACACCTCCCCCAAAGGGGCGGATCTTCTCAGCGCCGCCCCCTAATCCCTGAAGAACGACGCCTGGACGCTGGTCGCCAGCAGCAGGCCGTCGTCGCGCCACAGCCGGGCTTCCTGGTCGGCGAAGCCGCGGTGGAACACGTTGGCGTCGGCCACGCCGAGAACCGGCCGGGCGCCGTTGGCGGTCAGGGCCTCGCCGTCGGTGTGGAAATAGGTCGTCAGGGTGATGGTGCCCATCGGCCCCAGCGTGCCGCGCACCTGGATGATCCGCACCAGGAAGGCGTCGCTGAGCGCCGCCAGCGACAGGAAATCCAGCGTCCGCTCGGGCAGGTCGTTCAGCCAGCAGACCGTGCGGGCGCTGCGCGGGCCGTCGGTTGGCGGCAGTCCGAACAGCGGCGGCCCTTCGATGACGCGGAAGGCGTAGCGGCGCAGCCAGCCGTCGCGCTCGCCCAGCGCCAGCGGCTCGACCGCCGAGGCCGGCGGCACGGTCGGGATGGCGCTCGGCTGGTGGGTCCAGGTCTCGGTGCGGCGGGCGCAGACCACCGAGGCGGTGGCGGCGACCTTGCCGTTCTGCGTCAGGTCGACGGTCCAGTGCTGCACCGTCCGGCCGGCGCGCTTCTCGACCCAGCTGACCTCGAAGGGGCCGTCGGCGATCGGGCCGCAGAAATTGACCGTCAGGGCGATCGGATCGCCGAGACAGGCCGGATCGTCGAGCACCGCCCGCAACAGCACCGCCGCCGTCGCCCCGCCGAACGGCCCGGCCATGTTGGCGTAGAACGGACTGGTCGCCCCGATCGCGCGGCGTTCGCCGGTCGGGACGAGGGTGGTGGCCTGGTCGAGCGGGTGAAGCGGCGTCATGGGCGGTCGGGTCCGGCGGGTAAGGCGACCATCCCTAGCAGCGCCGCCGGAGCGGGCAAGTCGCGTTTTTAAAAAAGACCCAATGGTCCGGTTCTGGACGTCGCCGCGCGTCGCGCTAGCTGTTTGGGTCGGGCAAATGCCGGAGATCAGACGATGAACCGCGCGCTTCTGCCGCTTGTTGCGGCCCTGCTGCTCGCCGCGCCGGCCGCCCTGGCCTGGACGCCCACCGGCGAGGCGACCGCGACCCTCGCCGCCGGCCGCCCCTGGGTGTCGGTGACGGTCGATCCGGCCGGGGAGGCGGCGCTGATCCGCGCTGCAATCGACATTCCTGCCCCGCCGGAACAGGTCTGGGCGGCGATGATCGACTGCCGCAACGCGCGCGCGATGGTCTCCAATGTCGCCAGTTGCAAGATCCTGTCGCGCGGGGCCAGCTGGGACATCCGCGAACACGTCACCCAGGGTGGGGCGCTGATCCCGGCGATCCGCAACGTGTTCCGTTCTGACTACGAACCCTACCGGCGGATCCGCTTTCACCGCGTCGACGGCGACCTCAAGGCGATGAACGGTGAATGGGGCCTGATCCCGCTGAACGGCGGCCGGGGCACGCGGGTCACCTACGAGAACCACCTGTCGGTGCGCATCCTCGCCCCCGCCGCCCTGGTCCGCGCCGGACTGCGCAAGGACACGCCGAAGGTGCTGGAAAACCTCCGGCGGATCGTGACAGGCGGCTGACGCCGCCGGAGTCGCGCGGCTGTCGCAAACGCACGCTAGTCCCCCCTTCCGACACGCCGTTCGCGGCGCGACCGGGAGACCTGACGATGCGCCTCATTCTCTGCGCCGCCGCCCTGGCGCTCGCCGCCGCGACGACGGCCCTGGCCGCGCCGTCCAATGACCAGCCGTGGGTCTCGGTGACGCTCGATCCGGACGGCGAGTCGGCCCTGATCAACGCGACCATCGACATCCCGGCTCCGGCGCAGAAGGTCTGGAGCGCCATGACCGACTGCAACGCCACCCGGGCGATGATCCGCAGCCTGATCCAGTGCCGCGTGGTCAGGATCGGCGAGGGCTGGGACGTGCGCGAACACGTCACGCGCGGCGGGCCGCTGTGGCCCAGCTTCCGCTATGTTTTCCGCTCCGACTACGAGGCCGGCCGCCGCATCCGCTTCCGCAAGCTGGACGGCAACCTGAAGACCTTCGAGGGCGAATGGGATCTGGCCCCGCTGAACGGCGGCCAGGCGACCCGCGTGCGCTACCAGACCCGCATGGGCGCGCCGGTCTTCGCCCCGCCGATGCTGGTCCGCGCCGGCCTGCGCAAGGACACGCCGCGGGTGCTGGAGGGGCTGCGCCGGGTGGCGACCGGCGGTTAGTGCTTCCCGCGATCCCGGCCGAAGTTCGGCTCGGCGCTTTCCTGCCCGAGCGCGATGACGCCCCTACGGATGGCGCGGGTGCGGGTGAACAGCTCGTGCAGCTTGTCGGCCTCGCCCCAGCGGATCGCCCGGCTGAGCGCCTGCAGGTCCTCGGTGAACCGGCCCAGCACCTCCAGCACCGCGTCCTTGTTGGCCACGAAGATGTCGCGCCACATGGTCGGGTCGCTGGCGGCGATGCGGGTGAAGTCGCGGAAGCCGCCGGCCGAGTATTTCATCACCTCGCCCTCGGTGACGCCCTCGAGGTCCGAGGCCGTGCCGACGATGTTGTAGGCGATCAGGTGGGGCAGGTGGCTGGTGATGGCCAGCACCAGGTCGTGGTGCGCGGCATCCATCACCTCGACCTGGGCGCCGCAGCCGCGCCAGAACGCCGACAGCTTCGCCACCGCCTCCGCATAGGCTGGATTGTCGTTGGGCAGGGGCGTCAGGATGGTCCAGCGGCCGTCGAACAGCTCGGCGAAGCCGGCGTCGGGGCCGGAGTGCTCGGTGCCGGCGATCGGATGGCCGGGTATGACGAACACGTTGTCCGGCGCGTGGGCCATCAGGGCGTCGCCGACCGTGCCCTTGACCGAGCCCACGTCGCTGACGATGGCCCCCGGCGCCAGATGGCCGGCGGCGGCGGCCATGGCCTCGCCCATGGCCAGCACGGGCACGGCGAAGATCACCAGGTCCGAGCCGGTCACGCCGTCGCTGATGTCGCCGGTCACCCGGTCGGCCAGACCAAGCTCGGCGACCCGCGCCCGCACGAACTCCGACGGATCGGCGACGACGATGCGGCCGACCAGGCCGTGCACGCGCGCCGCCCGGACGATCGACGAGCCGATCAGGCCGCAGCCGACGATGGTCAGTTGATTGAAGAGTTGTCCGGGCATGGTCAGTGCGTCCTTCGAGACGCGATCCTGAGGGATCGCTCCTCAGGATGACGAATACCGTGCGGCACACCCACCATCGTCATGGTGAGGAGCGAGCCTCGAGCGAGCGTCTCGAACCACGCAACCATGGTCATGCCCTCCCCATGAACGCGCCGAGGGCGTCGACGACGGCGCGGTTGTGCTCTTCGAGCCCGATGGTGATGCGCAGGTGGTCGGGCAGGCCGTAGTTGGTCACGCCGCGCGTCAGGTAGCCCTTCGACGCCAGGAAGGCCTCGGCCTCGACGGCCGTCTTGCCCGGCGTCTTCGGGAAGCCGACCAGCACGAAGTTGGCCGCCGACGGCGCGACGTCGAGCCCGAGGCCCGACAGCTGCTGCGTCAGCCAAGGCCGCCAGACCTCGACGAGGTCGATCGAGCGTTGCTTGAACTCATCGTCGCCCAGCGCCGCCACGCCGGCCAGCTGGGCCGGGATGCTGACGTTGAACGGCAGGCGGATGCGGTCGATGGCGGCGGTCATCTCGGCCGGCAGATAGGCCCAGCCCACGCGCAGGGCGGCCAGGCCATAGATCTTCGAGAAGGTCCGGGTGACGGCGATGTTGCGCTCGTGGCGCGCCAGTTCGAAGTCCTCGCGGTCGGCCTCGCCGGTCTGGAACTCGGCATAGGCGCCGTCGAGCACCAGCACCACCGACGGCGGCAGGGCCTCGTGCAGGCGGCGGATCTCGCTGAACGGGATCCAGGTGCCGGTCGGGTTGGCCGGATTGGCGACGAACACCAGCCGGGTGCGCTCATCGACCTGCGCCAGCAGCGCGTCGACGTCGACGTGCAGGTCCCTCTCCGGCGCGTTGCGGATCTCCGCCCCGCAGGCCCGGGCGCCGATGGCCCAGGCGGCGAAGCCGTGCGCCGGCTGGACCATGTTGTCGCCGGGCTCGAGGAAGGTCTGGCAGAGCAGCTGGAACACCTCGTCCGAACCGCAGCCGAACAGCAGCCGCTCGGGCTCCAGCCCGAACTTCGCCGCGATGCCCTCGCGCAGGATGGTGGTGCGCGGGTCGGGGTACAGGTTCAGCTTGCCGGCGGCCTCGGCATAGGCCGCCTGGGCCTTGGGCGATGAGCCGAGGATGTTCTCGTTGGCCGACAGCTTGATCGGGTTGGCGATGCCCTCGGCGGTCGCCTTGCCGGGCTTGTAGGCCTCGATGTCGAGAATGCCCGGCTTGGGAACGGGGCGGTCGGCTTTGGAACGATCTGTGGGCAGCGGGGTCATATCAGAGGTCCGGAATGAGAACCGGCCTCTTACAGGAGGACCGGCTAAAGGTCGAAGGGTTCGGGAGCCGCGCCGATGACGCCATGCAGCCGCCCCGGCGCGCGGGCCAGCCTGGCGTCATCGTGCTGGTAATAGCCCGCCAGCGCATAGAGGGTCAGGCCGCCGTGCTGGGCCAGGGGGCCGCCGGCGACGCCGTCGCGGCTCAGGGCTTCGATGGTCTTGCCGATGTCGGGGGCGTCGGTGACCCACAGGGTCTGGTCGGCGCCGGACGGGCCGACCTCGACCTGGGCCACGGCCAGGGCGGCCGTCGGACCCCAGGCGGTCAGGCAGGGCAGGGTAGCGAACACCTTCAGCGTCGGCTCGGCCAGCAGCCGGCCCCACCAGCTGGAGTCGGGCGTCAGGGCCAGCACGCCGACACCGCCCAGCGTCTTCGCCGCGGCGAGCGCCTGTTCGGGCTTGTCGGCCAGCGCCAGCTTCGGCGCGACGCCGAAACGCAGCCGGGCCAGCTCAACGGCGCGGCTCTCCAGCTTGCCGCCCCAGACCGACAGGTGGAACGGGCCCTGCTGGCTCAGGCTGTCGCCGATGATCTCGCGCCAGATCCGCACGACCAGCGCCGGGCTGGCCGCCGGGTCGCGGGCCGCCAGCAGGCGGCGCATGATCTGGGCTTCGCGCACGGGCCGCAGGCCGAACTTGCCGCCGTCGCCGGCCGCCTTCTTGGCCTCGGCCACGGCTTTCGCCAGCGCCGCCCGTTCGCCCACGAGCGCCAGCATCTCGCCGTCGAGGACGTCGATGCGGGCGCGGATGGCGTCCAGTGACAGCGGTGGCGTGGGAGCGTGGGCGCCCATAAATCTTCCCCGAAGCGAGCCTGCGGACCTATGGCATTGCGGCCAAAGGGGCAATACCCGACGCGCAGGGGAAGAAAATTCCCGCGCCCGGGATACTCCCCCGCCGGGGGGAGGTGGCTCGCCGGAGGCGAGACGGAGGGGGCGCCGCGGCGTTCGGCGAAGGCCCCCTCAGTCGGCTTCGCCGGCAGCTCCCCCGGAGGGG
>CANJYY010000151.1 GCA_947479185.1 Caulobacteraceae bacterium | reverse complement strand
TCACCGCCGGCACCGACAGCCGCTACATGACCGACGTGGCCCAGGACGTGTACCGCTTCGCCCCGATGCACGCCTCGGTCGACGAGTTCGGCATGATCCACGGCACCAACGAACATATGTCGCTGGAGAACCTGAAGCGGATGACCGACTTCTTCACCCGGCTGATCGCCACCGCGGCGGCGGGGTAGAGCTTGCGTGGTTCGAGCCCCGGATCAGGTCCGGGGTCGGCTGGGGCCTCGCTCCTCACCATGACGGGCATAGGCGTTCGTCATCCTGAGGAGCGATCCCTCGGGATCGCGTCTCGAAGGACGCGCCCATGACCGCCCCCCTCGTCTCCGCCGGCTCCTCGCCGCTGATCCTCAGCTTTCCGCATGTCGGGACCGACATCCCCGACGCCATCGCCGCGCGCATGACGCCGGCGGCCCTGCGGATGGACGACACCGACTTCGAGCAGCCGGCGCTCTACGATTTCGCGGCCGAGCTCGGCGCCACGACGGTCACCGCCCGCTGGTCGCGGCTGGTCATCGACGTCAACCGGCCGCCGGACAACAGGCCGCTCTATCCGGGCCAGTGGGGCGCCGGCCTGGTTCCCGAGGAGACCTTCCTCGGCGAAGCCATCTACCGCGACGCGGCGCCGGATGAGGCCGAGATCGCCGACCGCCGCGAGCGCTACTGGCGGCCCTATCACCAGGCGCTGGCCCTGGCCGTGGCGAGCGCGCTCGACCGGCACGGCCACGCCCTGCTGTGGGACGCCCATTCGATCAGCGCCGTCGTGCCGCGGCTGTTCGACGGGACCCTGCCCGACCTGAACCTGGGCACGGCCGATGGCGCCGCCTGCGGCGGGGCGGTCAGCGCGGCGGCCTTCGCCGCCTGCGAGGCCAGCCCCTATGCGGCCGTGCTCAACGGGCGCTTCAAGGGCGGCTACATCACCCGCACCTACGGCGTCCCGGCGAGCGGGGTGCACGCGATCCAGATGGAGCTGGCCAAGGGCACCCATCTGGGCGCGGACAACCGGGTCGAGGCGGCGCTGGCCGGGCGGCTGCGGCCGGTGCTGAGGGACGCGATCAAGGCGGCGCTGGCAGCCCTCTCCCGGTAGGGAGAGGGAGGGACCCGGCGCGTCGCGACGGGAGGGTGAGGGGTTGCGGCGCGAGCCGTGAGCTCCTCATGACCGCAATCCCTCATCCGACCAGCTCCGCAGGCCACCTTCTCCCTCCGGGAGAAGGAAGGACTCTACGCCTTCGCCAGGTCGCTCGTCGTGCGGAACCAGATCAGATAGGCCGCAAGGCCGATGGCGTTCCAGATCACGAACACGATCATCGTGAAGGTGCTCAGGCCCGCGAACAGGTAGGCGCAGCCGAGCACCGCGAACGGGCCGACCAGCCACCACAGCGGCGTCTTGAACCGCCGCGGCCGGGCCGGCTGCTGCACCCGCAGGATCATCATCGACAGGGCGGTTGCGATGAAGGCCGCCAGCGTGCCGGCGTTGGCCACCGAGACGATGCGGCTGAGCGGCAGGGCCCCGCCGAGCACCGCCGCGATCAGGCCGGTGAACAGGGTCACGGCCACCGGCGTGCCGAGCCGGCTGTGCACCTTCGCCAGTCCACGCGGCAGCAGGCCGTCGCGGGCCATGGCGAAGAACACCCGCGTCTGGCCGTACATGAACACCATGATGACCGTCGGCATGGCGATGATGGCGGCCAGGCCGATCAGGTTGGCCGCGCCCGGGTGGCCGAGGCTGCGGATGATGAAGGCCAGAGGCTCGGGGCTTTGGGCGAACTCGGCCGGCGCCATGGCGCCGATCGCGGTGGCGGCCACGGCCATGTAGATCAGCGTGCAGAGCAGCATCGAACCGACGATGCCGATGGTCAGGTCGCGGGCGGGATTCTTCGTCTCCTCCGACGCCGTCGAGATTGCGTCGAAGCCGTAGAAGGCGAAGAAGATGATCGAGGCCGCGCCCATCACCCCGAATTTCACCCCGTCGACCTCGTGCGCCCAGAAGCCCTGCGGCATGAATGGCGTGAAGTGGGCGGCGTTGAAGGCCGGCAGGGCCAGGATGATGAAGCCGGCCAGGGCGACCAGCTTGACGATCACCAGCACGAAGTTGACCCGGGCGCTTTCGCGGGTGCCGAGCGCCAGCAGGCCGGCGACCAGCAGGGCGATGATCACCGCCGGCAGGTTGACGATGCCGCCCGCCTCCGGCCCCTTGAGCAGGACCTGCGGCGCGTCCGGCCAGGTGCTGAGGATCAGGCCCGAGGCATAGCCGGCCCAGCCGACCGACACGGCCGCGCAGACCACGGTGTATTCGAGGATCAGGCTCCAGCCGACGATCCAGGCGACCGTCTCGCCCATCACCGCGTAGCTGTAGGTGTAGGCGCTGCCCGCGCGGGGCATCAGGGTGGCCATCTCGGCGTAGCAGAGAGCCGCCGCGGCGCAGACCGCGCCGGCGATGAGGAAGCTGAGCATCGCCCCCGGCCCGGCCAGGCCCGCGGCCTCGCCGGTCAGGGTGTAGATGCCGGTGCCGACGATGGCCCCGACGCCCAGGGCCACGAGGTGCGGCCAGCCCAGCGTGGCCTTCAGCCCCGTGTGACCTTCCACGTGGCCGATCTCACGATCGATGGCGATGCGTCGCGTCAGGAAGCTCATCGGCCCCTCCCCCCGGTTTCGATGACAGACCATGACCCGCTCCGGGCCGGTTCGCCAAGCCCCGGCTTGCGGGCGGGCGCGGGCGGCGCCAGCTTGGCGGCGCCGACAAGGGGAAGAGTTTGATGGTTCGTGGAACGATACTGGCCGTGGCCCTGGCCGCCACCCTGGGACTGACCGGCGCGCAGGCCCGGTCAGGGGACGCCACGACCGTTGCCGGCCCCGTGCCGACCCACCCCGCCCTGGCGCCGCTGGACGCGCTGGTCTCCGACTACGAAGCCTGGAACCTGACCCAGAACCCGATATCCGCCGGCCAGAACGGCGACCGGGCGGCGCTGTCGAAACTGCCCGACGCCTCGCTGGCCGCCGACGCGGCGCGCAAGACGGCGCTGGAGGGTTTCCAGACCCGGTTGAACGCCATCCCCGCCGCGTCGCTCGACGCCGAGGGCCAGCTGAACCGCGCCTTCCTGGCCCGGATCATTGGCGACCAGCTGACCAGTATCGGCTTCGACACCGGCCGGTTCGCCTTCACCGGCGACGACGGCTTCCACCTGCTGGCGCCCTACCTGGCGACGGTGACGCCGCTCAACTCGGTGGCCGACGCCGAGGCGTGGATCGACCGGCTGAAGGCCCTGCCGAAATACTATGGCGACAACATCGCCAACGCCCGGCGCGGGGTGAAGACCGGCTGGGTTCAGCCGCTGATGATCACCAGGATCGCCATCGGCCAGGCCGAGTCAGCGCTGAAGCCCGCGCCCGAGGACGATCCCCTGCTGGCGCCGTTCAAATCCATGAGCGCCGCCATCCCCGCCGACCAGCAGGCGGCGCTGAAGGCCCGCGCCGTCGCGGTAATCCGCGACCAGGTACGGCCGGCCCAGCAATCCTTCCTGACTTTCCTGACCACGGAATATCTGCCGAAATCCAAGCCGGCGCTCGGCGTCGGCGGTCTGCCGGGCGGCAAGCCCTACTACGCCTTCCTCGCCCGCAGGTTCACCACCACCGACCTGACGCCCGACCAGATCCACCAGCTGGGCCTGAGCGAGGTCGCCCGCATCCGCGCCGAGATGGACGCCGTGCGCGCCGAGGCCGGCTTCACCGGCACGCACGCCGAGTTCCTCGCCTTCCTGCGCGGCGACCCGCGGTTCTACGTCACCACCCGTGAGGAACTCCTGGAGAAGGCCAGCACCATCGCCAAGCGCATCGACGACCAGCTGCCGCGCTTCTTCGGCACGCTGCCGCGCCTGACCTACGGCGTGCGGCCGGTGCCGGCCGAGATCGAGAAGGGCTACACCAGCGCCCGCTATTTCAGCGGCAGCGCCAGCCAGGGCGTCGCCGGCGGCTTCATGGTCAACACCTATGCGCTCGACCAGCGGGGCCTCTACGAGCTGCCGGCCCTGGCGCTGCATGAAGCGGTGCCCGGCCACCATCTGCAGATCGCCCTGGCGCAGGAGCTGCAGGGCGTGCCGGCCTTCCGCCGCGACGCCGACATGACGGCCTTCGTCGAGGGCTGGGCGCTCTATTCGGAGAGCCTGGGCACGGAGATGGGCATCTACCGCACACCCTACGAGAACTTCGGACGGCTCTCGATGGAGATGTGGCGCGCCTGCCGGCTGGTGTCGGACACCGGCATCCACTGGCTGGGCTGGAGCCTCGACGAGGCCCGCAAATGCTTCACCGACAACACCGCCCTCTCCTCGCTGAACATCGAGAACGAACTGGCCCGCTACGTCGGCTGGCCGGGCCAGGCGCTGGGCTACAAGGTTGGTGAGCTGAAGATCAAAGCGCTGCGCAAGCGGGCCGAAACGGCGCTGGGGCCGAAGTTCGACATCCGCCGCTTCCACGACGCGGTGCTGCTGGCCGGCCCGCTGCCGATGGACCTGCTGGAAGCCCGGATCGACGCCTGGATCGCTACGGAGAAGGCGAAGGGCTAGACTCCCGCGCCTTCCCAGTCGCCATAGCCGGCTTCGGCCGGCCCGCGGCCCGTCAGGCGGTTGTAGAGCCGCTTGACCGTGCGGCTGCCGGTGGTCTGGAACAGCCAGGGGCAGAGGCCATGGATCACTGACGCCAGGCCGGCGAGGATCATCGTGAACCCGAAGCTGGTCGCCACGCCCAGATGCTGCCGGTAGCTCTCGCCGACGGCGTGGGGATGCTGGGTAAAGGGATTCATGACCGGCTCCGGGGATGCGGTGGAGCCAAGTGATGACGCGACCCGTGCCGCTGGGTCAAGCGAGCCCCTGCTATTCCGGCCAGAGGTCCGTGATGCCGCCCTTGCGGTTGAGCATGTGGGTCGCGCGTTTGATCACGCCCAGCAGGCGTTCGACCCGCTCGTCCTTGTCGTAGGTCACCTGCGCCCGGGCCATGCCTTCCAGCATGAAGCGCGCGAGGTCGCGGCTGGCCTGAAAGCGCGGGCCGGCGCCGGCGTGCAGCATCTTGAGGAAGTGGTCGCCGATATGGGCCCGGTCGAAATCGGCCAGCGACGGCGCCAGCAGGTCGCGCACCAGCGGATCGGTGCGCGAGGCGGCCTCCAGCTCGGCGAAGGCGACGAACGGCGTGCGGTGCAGCAGGTCCCAGTAGGTCTCGATGGCGTGCTCGGTCACGTCGCCGCCCGGCGGCAGGCTGTCGGCCGCGTCGCGGAACATCTGGGCGCGCTGGGCCTGGATATGCTCGATCGCCGCCTCGAGCAGGGTCTCGCGCGTGGGGAAATGGTAGAGCATCGCGCCGCGGGTGATGCCGGCCGCCTCGGCGACCGCCGCGTTGGTCGTCGCCGCGTAGCCCTGCTCGGCGATGACCCGGACCGCCTCGTCGAGAATCCGGGCCCGGGTGCGGCGGGACTTGGGCGTATCACGCTGAACTGTGGAGGCCTCGGGCATGCCGCTCATCTAGGGCTTGTGATGTTGCACCGCAACGTGACCGATCAGCACTTCACGAGACTGACATGCAATCAGCCTAGCAGCGTCGCATATCCGCCTGTTTCAGGAGCAGGGATGAGCGACGAAGGCCAGAGTTTCAGCTGCCGCGCGGTCTTCATCAGCGACGTGCACCTCGGCACGCGCGGATGTCAGGCCGAGATGCTGCTCGACTTCATCCGTCATGTTGAGTGCGAGCAGCTCTACCTCGTCGGCGACATCATCGACGGCTGGAAGCTGAAGAGCGGCTGGCACTGGCCGCAGAGTCACAACGACGTGGTCCAGAAGGTGCTGCGCATGGCCCGCAAGGGCGTCACGGTGACCTATATTCCCGGCAACCATGACGAGGTCGCCCGCGACTTCTGCGGCGTGCATTTCGGCGGCGTGGTGGTGGCCCGCGACGCCATCCACGAGACCGCCGACGGTCGGCGGTTCCTGGTCGTGCACGGCGACGAATTCGACGGCATCGTGCAGCACGCGCGCTGGCTCGCCTTCCTCGGCGATTGGTCCTATAGAACGCTCCTGCTACTGAACACTCTGGTGGCGCGGGCGCGCCATCGGATGGGTTTGGGGTACTGGAGCTTTTCGGCCTATCTGAAGGTCAAGGTGAAGAACGCCCTGCAGTTCATCGAGAATTTCGAGGAAGCCGTGACCGATGAAGCGCGTCGGCGCGGTGTGGATGGCGTCATCTGCGGCCACATCCACAAGGCGGAAATGCGTGATTTCGGCGGGATCCTGTACGTCAATGACGGGGATTGGGTCGAGAGCTGCACCGCCCTGGTCGAACATCATGACGGCCGACTCGAGATCGTGGAGTGGGCGAAGCAGCGTTCCTGGTCCAGTATGACCCGCAGCGACCCCGTCGCCCTGCCGGAGCCCGCCGCCGCCTGATGCGTATCCTTGTCGCCACTGACGCCTGGGAGCCCCAGGTCAACGGCGTTGTCCGTACGCTGACGCGTACGGTCGCCGAAATGCGGGCCATGGGCCACGAGGTCGAGGTCATCAGCCCCGACCAGTTCAACACCGTGCCGCTGCCGACCTATTCCGAGATCAAGCTGGCCGTCGGCGCCTATGAGCCGATCCAGGAACGGTTCAAGTCGTTCGAGCC
>CANJYY010000150.1 GCA_947479185.1 Caulobacteraceae bacterium | reverse complement strand
CGCCCCCCCTCAGTCACCGCTTCGCGGCGACAGCTCCCCCGGGGGGGAGCAACCTGGACGACGCTCACGGTCGGAGCCCCTTGATCTCGCCCACGGTCTGCACCACCGCATCAGCCTCGAAGCTGGCCACGGGATAGGCGCAGTAGTCGGCCGCGTAGTAGGCGCTGGGGCGGTGGTTGCCGGAGGCGCCGAGGCCGCCGAAGGGGGCCGCGCCGGCCGCGCCCGTGGTCGGGCGGTTCCAGTTGACCACCCCGGCGCGGATGCGCTGCTGGAAGCGGGTCCAGCGCGCCGCATCGTCGCTGATCAGCCCGGCGCTGAGGCCGTAGCGGGTGGCGTTGGCCAGCGCGATGGCCCCGTCGAAGGTCGCCGCGCGGCGCACCTGCAGCACCGGGGCGAAGATCTCCTCGTCCGGCGTCTCATGGTGACTGACGTCGATGATGCCCGGCGTGATGAAGGCATCGCTGAGGCCGTCGATGGCGCGGGCCTGGCGGATCACCTTGCCCTCGAACAGCGCCGCCGCGTCGCGGGCCATGCGGCCGGCGCGAGCGGATATCAGCGGACCCATGAAGGGCTCGGGCGTGCTGTCCCAGGCGCCGACGATCAGCCGGTCGGACAGGGCGGCCACCGCGTCGATGACCGCCTGGCCCTCATGGCCCTCGGGCACGATCAGCCGGCGGGCGCAGGAGCAGCGCTGGCCGGTGGTGATGAAGGCCGACTGGATGACCAGGGCGGCGGCGGCTTCGGCGTCCGCCGTGTCCCAGACCACCAACGGATTGTTGCCGCCCAGTTCCAGCGCCAGGATCACGTCCGGCCGCTCGGCGAACACGCGGCGGAAGTGGCTGCCGGCGGCGGCCGAGCCGGTGAACAGCAGGCCGTCGATCTCCTGCTCGATCAGGGCCGCGCCTGTCTCGCGGCCGCCCTGGACCAGGTTGACCACGCCCGGCGGCAGGCCGGCGGCCTCCAGCGCCTCGACCAGCAGCTCGCCGGCCATCGGGGTCTCCTCCGACGGCTTGAAGACGATAGTGTCGCCCGCCAGCAGCGCCGGCACGATGTGACCGTTGGGCAGATGGCCGGGGAAGTTGAACGGTCCCAGCACCGCCATCACCCCGTGGGCCCGGTGGCGCAGCACGGCGCGGCCGAACGGCATGGCCGACTCGCGCACCCCGGTCCGCTCGTCATAGGCGGTGATCGAGACGTCGACCTTGGCCATCATCGAGCCGATCTCGGCCTTGGTCTCCCAAAGGGCCTTGCCCGTCTCGCGGCTGAGCGCCTCGGCGAAGGCGTCCTTGCGGGCGTCGAGCGCGGCCCTGTAGCGGCGCAGCACGGCGATCCGCTCCTCGCGCGGCTGGTCGGCCCAGTCCTGGAAGGCGTGGCGGGCGGCGGCGACCGCGCGGACGACGTCGTCCGGCGTGGCCGTGGCGGCCTGCCAGACCGGCTGGCCGGTGGCGGGGTCGATCGAGGTCAGGGCCGGGCCGTGGCCGGATGACCACTGACCGTTGATGTAGAGACCGCGGCTCATGCCTTCACCTTCACCAGATCGCCTTCGCGCACGCGCAGAACCTCGGCCGCCTGGCGGGACAGCACCGCCGCCTCGCCATCGACCAGCACCGGCGTCCGCACGGCGCGGAATTTCGCCACGTCATGGGTGGAGACCAGCGCCTCCTCACCGAACGTGTCCTCGCCGAGGCGAACCTTGAGGCGGCGGGCTTCCTTGACCGTGCGGATATCATCGCGCGGCGCGCCCATGGTCGGGCCGGCGTCGAACAGGTCGACCAGGCCCTGGTAACGGAACCCCTCCCGCTCGAGCATGGCCCGGGCGGCCTCGCCGTCCCGGTGAACCCGGCCGATGGCCTTACGCGCGATTTCGGGCAGCAGGCCCGTGTAGATCGGATGCCGCGGCGCAAGGTCGAGAATGAACTGGCCATTGGTCGAGGCGCTCATCAGATCGGCCTCGTCGAACGGCAGGGGGAAGAAGCGGTGCGCCACATGCTCCCAGAACGGACAGCCGCCGTCCTCGTCGAACCAGCCGCGCAGTTCGGCCAGCACCATCTCGGCGAAGCGCTGCGGCTCGATGCCGATCAGCATGTAGCGCGACTGGGCCAGCAGCCGGCCGGCGCCGCCCTTGCGCTTCTCCGGCCGCAGGAACAGCGAACCGACCTCCGACCAACCGGCGCATTCGTTGACCAGCACCAGGGCCTGGTGGTCGAAACGCATCTCCAGCGTCGGCGACGACTGGGCCAGGGTCACGACCCGGAACGAGAAGAACGGGCGCTTGAGGCCGACGCTGGCCTTGACGCCGGCGACGCCGTCGATGCCGCCCGTCTCGGTATCCTCGAGCATCAGGGTGAACCAGGACTCCGGCGCGGCGACCTCGCCGGCGAAGCTGGCGGCCGACAGGTCGAGGCGCGACCGCAGCGTCGGCTCGTCTTCCGGCAGGCTGGTGAAGCCGCGGCCCGACAGCACCGCCAGCTCCAGAAGCTGGTCGTAGTCGGCGGGAACGGCGGGGCGGACAACGAGCATCAACGGGACTCCATCAGGGCGCGGATGCCCCGGGCGTCGATCTCGCCCGACGCCAGTTTCATGAGGATCAGGGCTGACAGCCGCGCCCGTTCGGCGAAGCTGTCCGGCCAGGCGAATTCGTTTTCGCTGTGGATGTCGCCGCCGCGCACGCCGAGCGTATCGACGTTGGGCAGGCCGACGGCGAACAGGTTGTTGCCCTCGCAGACGCCGCCGGACGGGGTCCAGGCGATCGCCTGACCGAGCAGGCCGCCGACTTCCTTGACCTTGCCGAACAGCTCGGTCTGGGCGGCGTTGAACGGCTTGGCCGGGCGGGTAAAGCCACCGTGCAGGCTGACGTCCAGGCCATCGCCCTCCCCGGCCGTCAGGGCCTTGGCGATGCCGGCCTCCAGCCAGGCGGCGGCCTCGGCGTCGGGGAAGCGGACATTGAAGCGGACCACGGCGATGTCGGGCACCACGTTGAGCGGCGAGCCGCCGTCGATCCGCGCCACGTTCAGCGTCACGCCGTCGCGGCGGCCGTTGAGCGCGTCGAGCGCCCCGGCGATGCGGGCGGCGGCGGTGATGGCGTTGCGGCCGAGAGCGAAGTCGCGTCCGGCGTGGGCGCTCAGGCCGGTGATGCGGACATGGAAGTTGCCCGAGCCCTTGCGCGCGCCGGCCAGGGTCCCGTCGGCCAGCGCCGGCTCGTAGGTCAGGCCGACATGGCCGAGCCGGCCGAACTCGGCCAGCACCGGGGCCGAGGCCAGGGAGCCGATCTCTTCGTCCGGCGACAGCAGCACGCGGTAGCCGACGGCCCCGGCGCCGACATGGCTCTCGAACGCCTGCAAGGCCGCGAGTATCACGCTGATCCCGCCCTTCATGTCGGCGATGCCGGGGCCGTTGAGGGCCCCGTCGGCGCGGGTGACCACGGCCTGGAAGCGGCTGTCGGCCGGAAAGACCGTGTCGTAGTGGCCGGTCAGGACCACCTGCACCGGCGCCTCGGGGCGGACCGTGACGGCGATGGCCGGGGTGTGGGCCTGTTCCTTCTCGCGGCCGTCGACGGCGATCTCGATCGACGGGGCCAGGGCCCGCTGCCGCAGGTCGCCCGGCAGGACCGAAAAGGCGTCGGACAGCAGGTCCATGGTCGTCGCGAGGCCGGCGAGGTTACGGCTGCCAGAGTTGATCGCGCACCAGCCGACCGCGCGGTCGACCATCGCCGATCCCTGTTCGCCGAGGGCGTTCAGAACAGACGTCTCTTCCGGTGACAGGCGCATCGGCGGCTCAATCCAGCTTTACCGACGCCATTGCCGCGGACGAATGTCGACGCGTGTTTCGTGAAGGCGACCCGCCGGAATGGCGCAAGACGGGGATCACCGATGTCCCTTGATAGCCGCGAGATGACGGAAGGTGAACCCCCCGCGATTGCGCCCTAGTAGTCCCGCCGCCAGCGGACCGACAGCTTGCCGCCCCCCTCGCCCTGCAGGCGGGAGATGATCGACAGGTTGCGCTTCACCCGCCACTCGACCTGGGCCGCCGGGCCGTCGCGACCGCCGCCGATGATCTCCAGATAGACGTCGTCGGTCAGGTACTTGCCGCCGGCGACGGTCATGGCGCTCCCCGCGCCGCCCCCGGCGAACACCAGCCGGTCGAGACCGGCGAAGTTCTTCAGGTTGCCGATCACGTCGAAGCCGCCGCCGCCGGCCAGCGCCGCCAGGGCCGAGGCCAGCTGGGCGGCTTCCAGCGGCGACAGCTGGGCGGCCGAGGAGCCGAACAGGATGCGCGACAGCACCTCATCATTGGGCAGCACCGGCGTCGAGGTCAGGGTGATCTCGGGTTTGGCCGCCGTGCCGCGCACGCGGATCACCGCCGTCAGGGCCGGGTCGTCGCGGGTGGCGGTCAGGTCGAGCCGGATCCGCTCGGGCGAAGTGGCCAGATAGACGGCCCCGCGCTGGTCGAACTCGAAACGCTTGCCGGCGAAGTCGTACTCGCCGCGCACGATGCGGGCGACGCCGTCGAGCACCGGCCGGGCCGTGGTGCCGCCGACATGGGCGTCCAGCGACAGTTCGGCGTCGAGCCCCCGGCCCTCGACGAAGATGCCGCGCGCCGCCTTCAGCGAGACGTCGAGCGCGACGACCAGGCCGCGTGAGGGTTCGGACAGCACCTCCGCCTCGCCGCTGTCGGGGCGATTGATCTCGACCACCTCCATCGGCACGACCCCGCTGGGGGTCGGCGGATTGGCGGCCACCGTGGCCCGGTCGATGGTCAGGGCGCCGGAGACCTGGACCTTGCCGTCCGCCGCGCGGTTGATGGTGGTGTCGCCCGAAGCGATCGCCGTGACGGCGTCGTTCTCGATCAGCTTGAAGTCCTTCAGATTGACCTTGAAGGTGCTGACGCCGTCACGCTGCAGGCTGATGCGGCCGCCTCCCGAGAGCCGGCCCCGCTCACCGCCGGAGATCCGGCCGCCGCGGCCGTCGCTGGCGGAGAAGCGGCTGACGTCGATGGCGTTGTCGGACAGCACAGCGACGATCGACAGGTCCTCAAGCTTCAGGCCGATGACGCCGTCCTCGAAGGCTCCGCGCGCCAGCTCCGCCCGCCCGGCCAACTGGGGGTCGGCGAGGCTGCCGCCGATCGTGCCGGCCATCGAGACCTGGCCCGAGACGCTGCGCTCGCCGCCAACCAGCAGGTCCCACAGCGGCTTGATCTCGCCTTCGGCCATGAACTGGCCGCGCATCGGCTGCTGCCGGGCGATGGCCAGACGCAGCGGCGCCGCCGAGGCGACGACCGGCAGGGCCAGGCTGATGCCCGAGCGCAGGCCGCCGGCGTTGGTCGCCGTGCCGGTGATGGTCAGGCTGGTGTCGGCCAGCACGGCCTTGACCTCGCCGTTGACCGAGACCGACTTGCCGGACCCGCGGGCCCGCGCGTCGCGCAGCGAGGCGGCGAGGTTGCCGCTCAGACGATCGCCCTGACCCTGCAGGGTCAGCTCGCCGTCGAACTGGCCCGCGAGGTCCTCGTTCAGGGCGCCGAGCGAGACGCCGGTCAGGCTGGCCCGCAGATTGGTCGCGGCCGCGTCGGACCGGAACACGATGGCGGCCTTGCCGCCCTCGATGTCGAGGTTCAGATCGGCGAACTTCTGGCCGCCGCCAAAGCCGATGCGCGCGGATTCAAGGGTCTTGAACTCAGCCGTACCGAACTTGCCCTCGCCGTCCAGCGCCAGGCCGGTGGTCTCGCCGCGCTGGGCGTAGAAGCCCGAGCCCTTGAACCGCCAGGTGTTGGAGCCGTAGGCGCCGCGACCGTCTATCGCCACCGGCAGCCGGTCGAGCGGGCCGTCGGCGGTGAAGGTCGCCGCCGAGAACCGCAGGCCGCTCGCCCCGCGAATGGCCGCGTTGCGGGCCGCGAGGTTGAAGGTCGCCCGCGGACCGCCGGCGGCGTCGATGATGCGGGCCGAGCCGGCGATCGTGCCTTCGGTCAGCACCGCGCCGGGACCGATGGCGAGAACCAGATCCGCCGTCGAGGGGCGGCCCTTGCGCAGCGCCAGGGCGCCCGTCGCCTTGACCCCGCCCGCGTCGGCGTCGAGGCCGGTGAGGTCGACCCCGCCGTCGGCGATATTGAAGGCGGTGCGCGCGCGGGCCGGTCCATACTCGCTGTCGGCGGTGATCGCGACGGCGCCGTCGGTCCCGCCCGGGCCGCGCAGGAAGCTGAGGATCACATGGGCGCCGGTCCGGGTCATGCGCGGCACAGCCACGGTGGCGAAGTCGGCGATCAGGTCGGCCCGCGGCGCCGCGACCGTGCCCGTGATGGCGCCGCCGCCCCTGGCGTCGCCCGCGACCTCCACCGGCCCGGCGCTGAACGGGCCCTTTGCGTTCCAGTCGAGGCTGAGCTTCAGCGCGCCGGCCGGACCGATCAGGCCGGCCGCGCGGGCCGAGGCCTGGGATCCGTTGAGTTCGGCTGACTGCACGGCGACCCGACCGCCGCCGATCTCGGCCTTGCCCTTGAAGCGCGGCGCGGCGCCGAGCAGGCGGTCCAGTTCGGCCAGACCCGTGGCGAAGTTCGCGCCCTTACCGTCGATAGTGATCGTCCAGGGCTTGCCGCCGCCACCCTGGGACGCGGTCCAGGCCGTCGTGGCCGTGCCCCTGGCGCCCGGCCGAGCGGCGGCCAGGTTGGTCAGTT
>CANJYY010000149.1 GCA_947479185.1 Caulobacteraceae bacterium | reverse complement strand
GACGATCACGTCGGCCAGATCGCCGTCGGAGAAGGCCACGTTGCCGAGGATATTGATGTCCAGGACGCCGCTCTTGGGCCCTTCGTTGATCTCGAAGATCAGGTCGATGCGCTTCTGCGGCAGTTCGACGACCTTGGGCGTGACGGTCACGCCGATGCGGCCGGACTTGCGGTAGAGCTCGATCAGGCGCTGGACGTCGGACTGGACGCGGGCGCGGGTGAAGATGCCGCGCGGGCGGATCGTCACTTCATCGCGCAGCTTCTCTTCCTTGAGCGCCGAGTTGCCCTCGAAGATCACCCGGTTGATGATCGGGTTTTCCACCACCCGGACGACGAGGTCGCCGTTGGCCTGAAGGTCGATCTTCACGTCGGCGAAGAGGTCCGTGCGGAACAGCGTCTTCAGCGCCACGTCGATGCGCGCGGAGTCGACCTGGTCACCGACCTGGATCGGCAGGTACGAGATGACCGTACCGGCCTCGATGCGTTCGTTGCCCTGAACAAGGATACGCTGCACGACCCCGGACTGGACCTGGGCGTAGGCCGCCGTCGGCAGGGTTAGCGCCGTCGACCCCATGAGGACCGCAGCAAGGGTAACAATCGCTGCGCCGTGCGCACGAGCATGCTTCATAAGGTCTGCCATTGGCGGTCGGTGGGGGCTCATGAGAACAGACCACCAAGGAAGTTGAACACGTTGTAGCGCTGCAGGTCGTTCCAGACCGCGAACAGCATGAATCCCAACAGCAAGGCAAGACCAAGGCGATAGCCTACGGCCTGGACATTTGCCGCCAGTGGCCTGCGCGCAACGGCTTCATAGCCGTAAAACAGCAGATGTCCGCCATCCAGAACGGGGATCGGCAGAAGATTCAGGAAGCCCACGCTGACCGAAAGAATCGCCGACAGCTGCAGAAGGGCCAGAAACGACCCGAAGACACCCATCGCGGGGTTGGGCGCACCCTGCGCGCCCGCCTTGGCCACGGCGTCCGACGCCTTGGCGATGCCGATGAAGCTGCCGAGCTGGTCGGCCGGCACCTGGCCGCGGACCAGACGGCCCATGTAGTAGAGCGAGGTCGACAGGACCTCCCAGGTCCGACCGGTTCCCATGGCCACGGCCTGGACCGGATTGTAGCGAACCCGGACCGCATCCTCGCGCCGGTCGACATGCTCCAGACCCAGCACACCGATGCGCTGGCGCGCGCCGGTGGGGTCGGTGGTCATCTTCTGGGCCGGCGTGGCCACCAGATCGATCATGCGGCCGCCGCGATCCACCGTGAAGGCGATCGGCTCGTTGGCCCGGATGGCCACCACCGGCATGATTTCCTTGAAGTCCTTGATTGCCCGGCCGTTGACCGTACGCAGGATGTCGCCGGCCTGGAAGCCGGCCTGCTCGGCCGCGCTGCCCGGAGTCACGCCGGTGATGCGCGGGGTCACCTGGACCTCGCCGAACACGCCGAAGAAGAAGGTGAACAGCAGGATCGCGAGAATGAAGTTGGCCGCCGGCCCGGCGACGGTGATGATCGCGCGCTGCCAGACCGGCTTGAAATGAAAGAACCGCTGCAGCGCGGTCGCCGGATTGTGCTCGAGGATCTTGGCCTTCATCTCGGCCAGGTCGTCATGGTCGGGGATGCTGGCGGCGTTGTCGTCGCCGGCGAAGCGGACGTAGCCCCCCAGCGGGATCCAGCCGATGCGCCACTCGACGCCGCGCTTGTCGCGCCATTTGAAGATCGCCCGGCCGAAGCCGATCGAGAAGCTGTCGATCACCGTGCCGAAGGCGCGTGCCGCCCAATAGTGCCCGAGCTCGTGAATCGTCACGACGAGCGTCAGCACGAACAGGAACGGCAGAATCCAGGACAAGGCCGGCTACTCCCCTACACTCGGTGGTGAACTGAACGCTGCGAAACCGCTTCCGTCGCCACGCGACGTGCGCTCGCATCGACCATCATCGCGCCCTCGAGCGCGTCGCCCCCCACGCTGGCCTGCAGATCCCCCACGCCGTTCATGCGGGCGAGTGTATCCGAAACCAGCGAGGCAATATCGAGAAAGCCGATCCTGCGGTCAAGGAAGGCCGCGACGGCGACCTCATTGGCCGCGTTCATGGCCGCCGGCGCCCCGCCCCCGGCCCGCAGCGCCGCGCGGGCGATTTCAATGGCCGGGAAGCGCGCGTCGTCGGGCGTCTCAAAGGTCAGCTGGCCCATAGCCGCCAGATCCAGCCGCGGCGCGGGCCACGGCAGGCGGTCGGGCCAGGAGAAGGCGCAGGCGATCGGCGCACGCATGTCCGGCGGGCCCAACTGGGCGAGGGTCGAGCCGTCCTGATACTCGACCATGCTGTGGATCACCGACTGGGGATGGATGAGCACATCGATGCGCTCGGCGGGCGTGGAGAAGAGGTACGAGGCCTCGATCATCTCCAGGCCCTTGTTCATCATGGTCGCGGAATCGATCGAAATCTTGGCGCCCATGCTCCAGTTGGGATGGGCCACGGCCTGTTCCGGGGTCGCCAGCGCCATCTGCTCGAGCGTCCAGGTCCGGAACGGCCCGCCGGACGCGGTCAGGATCAGCCGCGCCACGCGGTCGATGCAGTCGGGCTGCAGCACCTGGAAGATCGCCGAATGCTCGGAATCGACCGGGATCACCTTGCCGCCGGCCCGTCGCGCGGTCTCCAGCAGAGCGGGACCTGCGCAGACGAGGCTTTCCTTGTTGGCCAGGGCGATGACCGAACCCGTGCGGGCGGCGGCCAGGGTCGGGGCGAGGCCGGCGGCGCCGACGATCGCCGACATGACCCAGTCGGCGCCCATGGCGGCCGCCTCCGCGATGGCCGGGGCGCCGCCGGCGCAGGCGATGCCGCTGCCGGTCAGACGCTCGCGGAGCTCGCCGAGCAGGGACTCCTGCTCGATCACCGCGACGCGCGGGCGCCAGCGCAAGGCCTGCTCGGCCAGCTTTGCGACATTGCGGCCGGCGGTCAGGGCGAGGATCTCGACCTCGGCCCCGGACTTGTCGAACAGATCGAGGGTCGAGACGCCGATCGAGCCGGTGGACCCCAGGACGACGACGGTGCGGGCGGCGGTCAAGCCGGCCAGCCCCAGTGATCGATCAGCCGCGCGCCGGCGATGACCACCGAGGCGAACATCAGGCCGTCGACGCGGTCGAGCAGACCGCCGTGCCCGGGGATCAGGTCGCCTGAGTCCTTCACGCCAAACCGTCGCTTCAAGGCCGACTCCCACAGATCGCCGGCCATGGTGGCCAGGCCGCCGGCCAGGCCGATCAGGGCCGCCGCGTACCAGACCACCGTCGCATCGGAAAACGTCGCAACAACGACCGCCGCGATCATCGCCCCGACCAGGCCGCCGAAGAAGCCCGACCAGGTCTTGTTCGGCGAGAACCGCGGCCAGAGCTTGGGCCCCTTCAGGGCGCTGCCGACCAGGAAGGCGCAGATGTCGGCCGACCAGGTGACCGCGAACAGCATGGTCGCCCAACTGCGGCCGTGCTCCTCGCCGCGCAGCCACAAGAGGGCGATGGCGCAGGGCGCGATATAGATGACGCCATAGGCCGCGTCGGCCGGGCGCTCGGCCGTGCCGCGCGCCACCACGGCCGCCATGGCCGCGCCGACCACGACCAGGGCCCAGGCCAGCGCATGCTGGTGCAGATACATGGCGAAAACGGTGGCCAGAACGCCGACCGTCACCGCCGTGGCGATGCGCACCGGCGCGACGGGCGCGCTCATCACGCCCCATTCGTTGGCCAGCAGGGCCACGCCGATCGAGACCAGCAGCAGCCAGGCCCAGCCGCCGAACCACAGCGCCAGGACGACGGCCGGAATCAGCACGCTCGCCGAGGCGACGCGAACCCCCAGATTGTTCCAGTCGAAGCGTCTAGCCGGCGGCGAGGACGTCATCAGACGCGGCTCCGCCATAACGCCGCTCACGGGCCCGGTACTCGTCGATCGCCGCCTTCAGATGCTCGGCCCCATAGTCGGGCCAGTAGACATCCTGGAACACCAGCTCGGCGTAGGCGCATTCCCAGAGCAGGAAGTTGGACAGCCGGCGCTCGCCGCTGGTGCGCACGATCACGTCAGGCGCGGGCGTGCGGGCGGTCGACAGGTACTGTTCGAAGATCGACTCATCGAGGTCGGCGGCGCGGGCCCTGCCCTGCTCCACCGCTTCGGCAAAGCGGCGGGCGGCGTCGGTGATGTCGGCCTGGCCGCCGTAGTTGAAGGCAACCTGCAGCAGGAAGCGGTCGTTGTGCGCGGTGCGGGCCTCGGCGCGGTCGATCACGGCCAGCACGTCGGGCCGAAGACCCGTGCGGCGGCCGATGATGCGGACCTTGACGCCCTCGCGGACCAACCGCTCGAGGTCGGTTTCAACGTAGGCCTTGAGCAGGCTCATCAGTTCGGACACCTCGGCCATCGGCCGGCGCCAGTTCTCGGTCGAGAAGCCGAACACGGTCAGGGCCCCGATGCCGAGCGCGGGCGCGGCCTCGACGGTCCGGATTAGGGCCTTCACGCCCTCCCGATGACCGAAAGTGCGTGGCAGGCCGCGTTGTTTGGCCCAGCGCCCGTTGCCATCCATGATGATGGCGACATGCAGCGGCCCGTCCGTCGGCGTCATCGCCACTCCCTTCCGTCCGTCTCGCGTCATCCCCCGCGGAACGTACAGCTCAAACCTGCATGATCTCTTGCTCTTTTGTTTTCAAGGTCTCGTCCACGCGCTTGACGGCCTCGTCGGTCATCTTCTGCACCTCGACGTCCATCCGGCGATGCTCGTCCTCGGTGATGACCGAGTCCTTCTCGGCCTTCTTCAGATCGTCCATGGCCTCGCGGCGCACGTTGCGGACGGCGATCTTCTGCTGTTCCGCGTACTTGCCGGCGATCTTGACCAGATCCTTGCGGCGCTCCTCGGTCAGGGCCGGCACGGGAATGCGCAGGTTCTGCCCCTCGACCACCGGGTTGAAACCCAGGCCGGAGTTGCGGATGGCCTTCTCGACCGACACCACCAGGGCGCGGTCCCAGACGCTCACGCTGATCGAGCGCGGCTCGGGGACGCTGACCGACCCGACCTGGTTCAGCGGCACGGTGTTGCCATAGGCTTCCACATGCACCTGGTCGAGCAGGCCCGCGGAGGCCCGGCCGGTCCGCAGACTGGCGAATTCGTCCTTCAGGGCGGAGACGGCCTTGTCCATCCGTCCCCTGTAGTTGCTCAGCACGGGTTTTTCGCCGGCGGCCATATGCAGGCTCCCTCTTCTTCCTATGCAGGTTCGGAGATGACCGTATGTACGCCTTCGCCGCGCACCACGTTCATCAGATTGCCCCGTTCGCGGATCGAGAAGACCACGATCGGAATGCCGTTCTCGCGCATCAGACTGATCGCCGAGGCGTCCATGACCTTGAGGTCTTTGGACAGCACGTCGTGATAGGTCAGATGGTCGAAGCGTTCGGCGGTTTTGTCCTTCTTGGGATCGGCGGTGTAGACGCCGTCCACGCTGGTGCCCTTGAACAGGGCGTCGCACTTCATCTCCGCCGCGCGCAGGGCCGCGCCGCTGTCGGTGGTGAAGAACGGATTGCCGGTGCCGGCGGCGAAGATCACCACCCGGCCCTTTTCGAGATGGCGTTCGGCGCGGCGGCGGATCAGCGGCTCGCAGACGGTCGGCATCGGGATGGCCGACTGCACGCGGGTGGAGACGCCGATGCGCTCCAGCGCGTCCTGCATCGCCAGGGCGTTCATCACGGTCGCCAGCATGCCCATGTAGTCGGCGCTGGCCCTCTCCATGCCCTTGGCCGCGCCGGCCAGGCCGCGGAAGATGTTGCCGCCGCCGATCACCAGGCACAGCTCGATACCGCTGTCGGCGACCTGCTTGAGGTCCTGGGCCACCGCCTCGACCGTGGGCATGTCGATGCCGAAGGCGGAGTCGCCCATCAGCACCTCGCCGGACACCTTCACCAGAATGCGCTTGTAGGGTTTGGTCGGCATGGGATTCCGGCGGGTTGGCGAGTCAGTCGCCCTCAACATAGACCAAGGGCGCCCCCAGCGTCAGCCGGGAGCGCCCCCAATCAGGTATTCAGAACGAAGATCAGTTGCCGCCGGTCATCGACGCGACTTCGGCGGCGAAGTCGGTGACTTCCTTTTCGACGCCTTCGCCGAGGGCCAGGCGGACGAAGCCCACGACCTTCAGCGGCGCGCCCAGTTCCTTGCCGGTCGCTTCGACCAGCTGCTCGACGGTCTGGTCCGGGTTCATGACGAAGGCCTGCTTCAGCAGCACGACTTCCTCGTAGAACTTGCGGATCCGGCCCTCGACCATCTTCTCGACCACCGACTCGGGCTTGCCCGAGGCCAGGGCCTGTTCGGTGAAGACGGCGCGCTCGCGGTCGACGTTGGCCTGGTCCAGGTCATCGGTCGACAGCGACATCGGGTTGGTCGCGGCCACGTGCATGGCGATCTTGCGGCCCAGTTCCTGGATCGCGGTCTGGTCGCCGGCGCCCTCGATGGCCACCAGCACGCCGATCTTGCCGAGGTCCGGCGCGACGGCGTTGTGCACATAGGCGCCGATGGCGCCCGGCGAGACCGTGAAGCAGGCCGAACGGCGCACCATCATGTTCTCACCGATCGTGGCGATCAGCTGGGTGACCATCTCGCTGATGACTTCGCCGTCGGCCGTGGTGGCCGCGACGATGTCCTCGACGCCGCCGG
>CANJYY010000148.1 GCA_947479185.1 Caulobacteraceae bacterium | reverse complement strand
CGAGGAACTGTACGACGTCGCCATCCTGCCGGGCGTGCGCCAGGCCGAGGCCATCGGCTTCGTCGGCGAGGACATCCAGCGCGCGATCAGCGTGGAGGCCCCGGCGGCGAGGGCGGCGGCCGGAGCCGTGGCGACGAAGTCGAAAGGCAAGGGCCGCTAGGGTCCGGACCCAATCGAGGGCTCGGGATCCAGCCCGTAGAGCGCGGAATGGACGCCTCTTGTCCGAAATACCGTAGCTGAATCTGAATCCCGGACTTGGCCTGGAAAGCGGAAGTGAGTACGCCCCCTAGGCGAGGAAAAGCCTACGCCGCCGGCCGCAGCTGCTGCTTGACGCGTTCGGCCAGGGTCTTGATGTCCAGCGGCTTGGGCAGGAAGGTCACGCCCGTCTCGCCTTCCAGCAGGTCGGAGAACTCCGCCTCGGCATAGCCGCTGATGAACATCACCGGCGCGTCACCCAGGTGGATGCGGGCCTTCTTCAGCAGCGTCGGGCCATCCATGCCGGGCATCATCACGTCGCTGATCAGCAGGTCGATCAGGCCGGCGTTTTCCTCGGCCAGGATCAGGGCCTGTTCGCCGTCGGCGGCTTCCAGCACCTCGTAGCCACGCTTGCGCAGCAGGGTCGCGGCGATGCCGCGCACGGCCTCCTCGTCCTCGACGAACAGGATGCGGCCGTTGCCCGACAGGTCCCGCGCCGCGCGCGGCTTGGCCATGGTGGCGGCGGGGACGGTGATCGGCCGCGGCGCGATGGCGCTGGGCACGTGCACCGGCAGGAAGATGCGGAAGGTGGCCCCCTGCCCCGGCGGCGACAGCACCTCGATCCAGCCGTCCGACTGTTTGACGATGCCGAACACCTGGGCCAGGCCCAGGCCCGTGCCCTCGCCGACCGCCTTGGTGGTGAAGAACGGGTCGAAGATCTTGCCGATCACCGCCTCGGAGATGCCCGGACCGTCGTCGGCCACCTCGATCATGGCCATCTCGCCCATCGGCGGACCGCCATAGCCCAGCGCGGCGGCCTCGGCGTAGGTGACCTTGGCCGTCTTGAGCCAGACCCGGCCGCCGCCCTTGGCGCTGATCAGCGCGTCCTGGGCGTTCAGCGTCAGGTTCATCACGGCGATCTCGAGCTGGCCCTTGTCGGCCTTCACCAGCGGCAGGTCGCGGCCGTACTCCGTGTCGAGCTTGACGTTCTCGCGCAGCAGCCGGCGCAGCAGCACCTCGAAGTCGCTGATCATCTCGCCGAGGTCGAGCACCTCGCGCTGGACCGTTTCCTGGCGGGAATAGGTCTTCAGCTTGCGCACCAGATCGGCGGCGCGGGCCGAGGCGCCCTTGATCGAGGTCAGGCCCTCGTAGCTGGGATCGCCCAGCGAATGGCGCTCGAGCAGTTCGTCCAGCCGCAGCTGAATGGCCGTCAGCAGGTTGTTGAAGTCGTGGGCGATGCCGGCGGCCATCTGGCCGATGGCCTGCATCTTCATGCTCTGGGCCAGCTGCAGCTCGATCTGCTTCTGCTCGGTGACATCGACCAGATAGGCGACCAGCCGGCCGTCGGTGCGGGCCAGGTAGAGGTGGGAAATCTGCGACGGGTCATGCGCCAGCCGGACCTCGATCGGCCCCGCGCGGCCCTCGCCGGCGCCGAAGCCCGCGTCGATGCGCGAAGCGGGATCGATCAGCTCGCCGAAGGTCATGCCCGAGGCGGCCTTGCCGCCGGTCATGGCGGTCAACGCCGGATTGGCCTCGACGATCACCGCGCCGAACACCTCGGCGCCCTCGAGCATGGCCGCGCCGAACGGTGAGGCGGCGGCGAAGGCGTCGAGCGTGGCCGGCCCCGTCGGGGTCACGACCGGGGGCGCGGTCGCCACAGCCGGCATGACCGGATCGGCCGCCGTCAGGCGCAGCGTCTCGCCGCCCGTGGAATCCAGCCGCAGCAGGAACCGGCCGGAGCCGAGCGGGGCGACCGAGACCGGCCATTCCTCACGACCGACCTTGACCGAGGCGCGGGCGATCTCGCCCTTGCGGGCCTTCGACAACGCGGCGAACAGGCCAGGCGCGGCATGGCCGTTGCGCGGCAACCGCTTGAGGGCGCCGAGCGCCGCGCGCCACGGGGCGTTGGCCGCGTGCAGCCGTCCGTCCGGACCGGCCACGGCCGCGGCCTCGCCCAGCGCCTCGATGAAGGTCTCCGCGCCTTCGTCCTCGATGATCACCGGACGATTGGCGTTGCGGAACGCCAGCAGGCCGAGCACGGCGACCCCGGCCAGGCCGGCAAGCAGAAGGGTGCTGGCCACGGTCTCGGAACTGGCGCGGGCGAAGACGGGCACCGTGGCGAAACCGACCGCCATCAGGAAGAAGCCGCCCGCGGCAATGGCCAGCGGGTCGAACTGTCTCTCGCGCGGCTTGGTCGGCGCTGAATCGGTCATCAGTCCAGCCGGTGTGGTGATCGAATCACTCATGGAGCTTACTCGCTAAAGCGCCCGGGCGCGTGTGCCGGCATTTTTGGCCTGCCGGCTCTGGGCCGCGCCCATGATGAAGCCGATGACTTTCGCCACGGCTTCGAAGTGGGTCTCGGGAATCTGTTCGTCGACCTCGACCGCCGCGTAGAGGGCCCGGGCCAGCGGCGCGTCCTCGATCACCGGCACGCCGTGCTCCTCGGCGACCGCGCGGATGCGCAGGGCCAGCTCGTCCATGCCCTTGGCCACGCACTCCGGCGCGGGGGTCACGCCCTGTTCGTAGCGTAGGGCCACGGCATAGTGGGTCGGGTTCATCACCACGACGGTGGCGTTGGGCACGTTCTGCATCATGCGCCGGCGGGCCCGCTCGTTGCGGATCTGCTTCTGCTTGGCCTTGACGTGCGGGTCGCCGTCGCTCTGCTTGTATTCGTCCTTCAGTTCCTCGCGGCTCATGCGCATGCGCTGCATGAATCGCTGGCGCTGCCACATCCAGTCGAGCCCGGCGGTCACCGCCAGAAAGGCCATCACGGCATAGAACAGCGCCTTCAGCAGCTCCGCGCTGACCGGCAGCATGGCCGTCGGGTCCATGGCCGCCAGATGACTGAGCGCCTCGCCCTTGTCCTTCAGCGCAAACCAGGCGACCGCGCCGGTGATGAGGATCTTCAGGCCCGACTTGAGAAAGTTGACCAGGCCGTCGACGCCGAAAATGCGCTTGAAGCCCTCCTGCAGGGAGACCTTCTTGACGTCCGGCTTCAGCTTCTCGCTGGTCCATAGCAGGCCGGTCTGGAAGATGTTGCCGGCCGCGCCGGCGAGCGCGGCGCCGCCGAGCACGGCGATCAGAATCGGCGCAGCCGCCCATGAGGCCTGCTGGGCGACCAGCATCAGCCCGCCGCCCGAAACGTCGAAGTCCGCCGGATGGGCGATGAACGGCAGCAGGCGAATGGCCAGATCGCGGCACAGCCAGCCGCCGCCCACCGCAAGGATGCCGAACGCGCCGAGCAGCGACGCCAGTTGCGCGACGTCCTGCGAGCGGGCGACGTCGCCCTTCTTGCGGGCTTCCTCGAGTTTCCTCGGCGTCGCCTCTTCTGATTTCGACGCTGCGTCGTTCTCGTCCGCCATCTAGCCGAAGACCTCGAGCAGCTCGCGGTAGCGGCTGGTCCAGACCATGCCGATGACGCCCAGGCTGAGCGCGAACACCGACAGGCCGAGCATCACCGCCAGCGGCGTGGCGACGAAGAAGATCTGGAACTGCGGCATGGCCCGGCCGACCAGGCCCGCGGCGACGTTGAACACGATCGAGAAGACGATCACCGGCGCCGCCAGCTGGATGCCGAGCGCGAACGAACCGGCGACCGTCTGCACCGCCAGGGTCGTCGCGTCGCCGACCATCAGCGCATGGCCGAAGGGGAACAGCTTGTAGGAGTTGAACATCGCCGCGAAGAACAGGTGATGCAGGTCAGTGGTCATGACCAGCACCGTGCCGATCAGGGCCAGGAAGGTCGAAATGGTCGTGCTGGGCGCGGCCTGGGCCGGGTTGGCCGTCTGGGCGAAGCCAAGCGTGGTCTGGATCGAGACCACCTCCCCGGCCGTCGCCAGCGACGTCATGAACAGCCGCAGGATCGAGCCCATCATCAGACCGATCAGGGTCTCGCGGATCAGGGCGCCGGCGCTCTCCCCCAGCGTCGCGGGCACGACCACGTTGTGGGCCACCAGCGGCGTCATCAGGATCGACATCAGGAGGGCGAACGCCAGCCGGATGCGCGGCGGCACGCTGGTGTCACCAAGTCCCGGCACGAGCATGACCATCGCCCCGATCCGCGAGAACACGAGACCGGCGGCATAGACCTGTGCGGCTGTGGCGTAGGCCTCCACGGCGCTACATCGCCGCGATGCGGGCGGCGATATGGTTCATGAAGCCGCCCATCAGGGCCCCCATGAGCGGCAGGAAGAACAGCAGCGACAGGAAGATGGCCACGATCTTGGGCGCATAGACCAGGGTCGCTTCCTGGATCTGGGTCAGGGCCTGGAACAGGCCGATGCCGACGCCGACGACCAGGCCGACGATCAGCACGGGAGCGGACAGCTGCAGCGTCAGCCAGATGGCGTCGCGACCGACGTCCAGAACCTCGGCGCCATTCATGGAAAAAGCCTCACGCGGGAATCGAAGAGCAAGGCCCGCACCCTGCCGCCTTATGGTTAACGCGGCTTTACGAATGACCCGGCGCGACCCAGGCTGGCCCGATGATTTCGCCCGCGCTCGTCGACCGAATCCGCGATCTGGCGCTCACCCGCGCGCTGCCGGACCGACCGCCGCTGATCGGCATCGCCGGGCCGCAGGGGTCTGGCAAGACAACCCTGGCCCGGGCCGTCGCGGCGGCCGTGAACGGCGCGGCCTTCTCGCTCGACGATGTCTATCTGACCCGCGCTGAACGGCGGGCGCTGGCGGCGCGGGTTCACCCGCTGTTCGCCGTCCGCGGGCCGCCGGGAACCCATGACCTGGACCTGGCTGACCGCACGGTGGCGGCGCTGCGCGCGGCGGGGCCGGAGAGCGCCACGCCCCTGCCCGCCTTCGACAAGCTGGCCGACGACCGCGCGCCAAGGACGGACTGGCCGGTGTTTCGCGGCCGCCCGGGGGCGATCCTGATCGACGGCTGGTGCCTGGGCGCGACACGGCAGCCGCCGGCGGACCTGGTTCCGCCCGTCAACGCCCTCGAGCGGGACGAGGACCCCGACGCCGTGTGGCGCAGCTCCGTCGACGCGGCGCTGGCCGGTCGCTACCAGGCCTTTTTCCGCGGCTTCGACGCGATGGTCTTCCTCGCCGCCCCGTCGTTCGCCTGCGTCCTGGACTGGCGATGCGAACAGGAGGCGGGGCTGATGGGCCTGGCGCCCGGAGACCTGCCCCCGGCGCGGCGCGCGGACCTGGCCCGGTTCATCCAGCATTTCGAGCGGATCACGACGCATATGCTGGCCGGCGGCGTGACCGCCGATGTCGTGGTCCGGCTTGGACCGGACCGGACAGTGCTCGACATTTCCCCGTAACGAAAAGGGGGCGGCTCGCGCCGCCCCCTTCCCGGGTTCGTCAGGACTGGCCGATGTTAGTGGCGGCCGTCCCGGTCGTGGTCGCGGCCGTCACGGTCGTCGTAGCCGTAGCCGCCGCCGTAGCCGCCGCGCGGGCCGCCGCGGTCTTCGCGCATCTGGGCGACAACGGTCGCATCCAGACGGTCGAGGCGGGTGTTCAGGATGCCGATCTCACGGCGGTCCAGACCGCGGCTGGCGCGGAAGCGGCGCTCCATGTCGGCCACCTGGGCCAGCTCGATGCGCAGGCCGCGGGCTTCGCGGCGGTCCAGGGCGCCCGAACGTTCACCGCGCGCGATGTGGAGGGCGACGCGCTCCTGCTTGGCGTTGATGACGCCGGCGCCGTAGCCGCCACGGGGACCGTCGCGATAGTCGCCCCGGTAGTCGCCGCGATCATCACCGCGATGGCCGCCGTCATAGCCGGCGTCGGGACGGTGCGGGGCGCCGTAGCTCTGGGCGGAAGCGGCGCCGGCGGCGCCGGTCAGGGTCGCGATGGCGGCGGCGGCGATGAGAAACTTCTTCATGGTCTTCACTCCTTCGGGGGGTCCCTGCCCGGACGATCCGGGGGAGCGGGACTTGTCGAGGATGAAGATGGCAGGCCGGACCTGAGCCTGACCTGAGCGCTGCGTTATGTAGGGTTCATGTTGGCGGACGCCGTCAGATCGGCATCCGCATGATTTCCTGGTAGGCCGAAATCACCTGGTCACGCACGGCCATGACGGTCTCGAGGCTGGCCTCGGCCGAGGAGATGGCGGTCACCACATCGATCAGCTCGGCCTTGCCCGCGACCTGGGCGGCCATCTGATGCTCGGCGTTCTTCGAGGCCTTGGTCGCGTCGGTCATCACCGATTTCAGCAGGTCGCCGAAATCCTGCCCGCCGGCGGCGGCGGGGGCGGCGCCGCCCAGCGTCATCCCGCTGCCGGCTGAGGCGTAGGCCTTGGCGGCGGCCATGGCGGTCATCATGGCTTAAGGCCCCTATTTCTTGAGCAGGTCGAGGGTGCGCATTTCCATCGCGCGCGCCGTCTCGATGACGTTGAGGTTGGCCTCGTAGGCCCGCTGGGCGTCCTTCATGTCGAGCGCCTCGATCAGCGGATCGACGTTGGGCAGCTTCACATAGCCCTGGGGATCGGCGGCCGGGTGGCCCGGATCGTAGGTCGAGCGGAAGGCGGCCTGGCTGGGCTCGACGCGGCTCATGCTGACGCCCTCGCCGCCGT
>CANJYY010000147.1 GCA_947479185.1 Caulobacteraceae bacterium | reverse complement strand
TCGTCTCCGGCCGCGACTACGTCATCCTTCCCACCTCGCAGGACCACAAACGTATCGGAGATGGCGATACCGGCCCGAACACCGGCGGCATGGGCACCTATTCGCCCGCGCCGGTGCTGACCGACGACCTGGCCCGCCGCGCCTTCGACGAATGCGTGCTGCCGGCGGTCCGTGGTATGGAGGCCGAAGGCACTCCCTATCGCGGCGTGCTGTACGCAGGCCTGATGCTGACCTCGACGGGGCCGCGACTGGTCGAGTTCAACGCCCGCTTCGGCGATCCCGAATGCCAGGTGCTGATGCTGCGGCTGGAGAGCGATCTGGTCCCCTATCTGCTGGCCGCCGCGACGGGGACGCTGGCCGACCAGCCGGCGCCGACGTGGAAGGCCGACCCGGCGATCTGTGTCGTGCTGGCCGCCGACGGCTATCCCGACAGCCCGGTCAGCGGCGCGGTCATCCGCGGCGCGGACGCGCCACACGGCGACGCGGTCGTATTCCACGCCGGCACCAGCCGCGACGCGGACGGCGCCCTGCGCTCGTCCGGCGGCCGGGTGCTGAACGTCTGCGCCACGGGCGCGACCCTGCAGGCCGCGCGCGACACGGCCTACGCCGCCGTGGACGCCATCGACTTCCCGGGCGGCTTCTGCCGGCGGGATATCGGGTGGCGGGCTTTGTAGGGGTTAGGGAATAGGGACTAGGGATTAGTAGAGTTGGGGCGCGGCGCTGGCGGCGTGCGCATAAGGACTAACCCCTAGCCCCTAACCCCTAGACCCTTCGTCCCGCCTTGCACCGCCCGCCGCAGACCCTAAACTCGCCGTCAAACAACTGTACGAAAATTGGGGAGCCGCTTATGGCCGAGGCCGCCGCACCGACCGCTCAGGACCTGAACTCGGGCACCAAGCCCGTCGACGAGCGTCATCAGATCGACGAGGTGAAGCTGGCCGCCTGGCTGGAGGCCAACGTCGAGGGCTACCAGGGCCCGCTGGAAGTGCGCCAGTTCAAGGGCGGCCAGTCGAACCCGACCTATCAGCTGGTCACGCCGGCCAAGCGCTACGTCCTGCGCCGCAAGCCGCCGGGCAAGCTGCTGCCGTCGGCCCACGCCGTCGACCGCGAGTTCAAGGTCATCTCCGCCCTCGGCAAGACCGGCTTCCCGGTGGCCCACGCCTACGCCCTGTGCACCGACGACGACGTCATCGGCACGATGTTCTACGTGATGGACAACGTCGAAGGCCGGATCCTCTGGGACCTGACCCTGCCCGACTACGCGCCAGCGGAACGCAACGCGATCTACAAGGCCAAGATCGGCACCCTGGCCGCCCTGCACAACACCGACTACGAGGCCATCGGCCTGGGCGACTACGGCCGGCCGGGCAACTATTTCAGCCGCCAGATCGACCGCTGGATCAAGCAGTACAAGGCCTCCGAGACCCAGGTCATCCCGTCGATGAACCGGCTGATGGAGTTCCTGCCGACGACCACGCCCGGCGATGACCGGACCTCGATCGTCCATGGCGACTATCGCCTGGACAACATGGTGCTGCACCCGACCGAGCCGCGCGTCGCCGCCGTGCTGGACTGGGAACTGTCGACCCTCGGCGATCCGATGGCCGACTTCTCCTACCTGCTGATGCACTGGGTCATGCCCGGCGCCGAGCGGGCCTCCCTGTCGGGCATCGAGGACCTCAAGGCCTGGGGCATCCCGACCGTCGAGGAAGCCGTCGAGCAGTACTGTGGCCTGACCGGCCGCGCCGGCGTGCCGAACCTCGACTGGTACTTCGCCTACAACCTGTTCCGTCTGGCCGGCATCTGTCAGGGCATCGTCGGCCGGGTGCGGGACGGCACCGCCGCCAGCGCCCACGCCCAGACCATGGAGGCGCGCGTGCCGGCCCTGGCCGACGCCGCCCTGGCCTTCGCCATCAAGGCCGGCGCCTGATGGCCCGCTTCAACAGGCGCATGGTCGCCGGCGCCGTTCTGGCCGCGATCGCGGTCGGCGCGGGCTTTAGCCTGGCCCAGGCTCGCAGTACGCCGCCCGCCCCGCAGCTGACCTATGTCCAGGCCGGCCGCCTGCTGGCCGATCCGGCCACCGGCAAGGTCGAGGCCCAGCGCACCCTGGTCATCCAGGACGGCAAGGTGCTGCGGATCGAGGACGGCTACACCACGGCCGAGGGCGCGAAGGTGGTCGACCTGCGTGACAGCTTCGTCCTGCCAGGCCTGATCGACAGCCATGTCCACCTGACCAGCGAACAGGGCCCCAACGCCCAGCTCGAGGAATACACCAAGTCCCGGTCCGATCTGGCGCTGGACGGCGCCTGGAACGGCCTGAAGACGCTGAAGGCCGGCTTCACGACGGTCGTGGACCTGGGCGCGCCGAACGAGTCGATCTTCGCCCTGCGCGCGGCGATCCGCACCGGCCGCATCCCCGGGCCGCGGATCATCGCGTCCGGCTCGGCGATCTCGGTGCACGGCGGCCACGGCGATCCGGCCAACGGCATGACCGAGGAACTGGTGCATGTGTTCCGGCCGACGTCGGTCTGTTCGGGGGCCGACGACTGCCGCCGCGCGGTGCGCGAGCAGGTCCGCGCAGGGGCCGACATCATCAAGATCACCGCCACCGGCGGGGTGCTGTCCAACACGGCCGCGGGCCTGGGCCAGCAGTTCTCCGACGAGGAGCTGAAGGCGATCGTCGAGACCGCCCATTCGATGGGCCGCAAGGTCACCGCCCACGCTCACGGGGCGGACGGGATCAACCTGTTCCTGCGCGCCGGCGGCGACTCGATCGAGCACGGCACCTATCTCGACGCGGAGTCGATCAAGCTGTTCAAGACGAGCGGCGCCTGGCTGGTGCCGACCCTGATGGCCGGCGACTTCGTCGCGCGCGAGGCGGCCCGCCCCAACACCTTCCTGACCCCTGCCCAGCGCGACAAGGCGCTGATCGCCGGACCGAGGATGCTCGACATGGCCCGGCGTGCCCGTGAGGGCGGGGTGAAGGTCGCCTTCGGCACCGACACCGGCGTTTCGGCCCACGGCGACAACGCCGGCGAGTTCGCCCTGATGGTCAAGGCCGGCTTCTCGCCGCTCGACGCCATCCGCGCGGCGACCATCTGGGCCGCCGAGCACCTGGGCCTGCTGGACCAGATCGGCTCGCTGCTCCCGGGCAAACAGGCCGACCTGATCGCCGTGCGCGGCGACCCGCTGACCGACGTGACGGTGTTGACGAAGGTGTCCTTCGTGATGAAGGGCGGGGTCGTCTACAAGAGCGAGTAGTCCTCCCCTCGCAGAGGGGAGGGGGACCAGCCGGAGGCTGGTGGAGGGGGCGGCGCGAACGCCAGCGGCCCCCTCCTGAATTCCGGTCCTTCCGGACAATCTCGCGCAGCCCCCTCCACCGCCCTTCGGGCGGTCCCCCTCCCCCTCGCTACGCTCCGGGGAGGAGTTTCAGGACGGCCGCTTCATCCTCGAACCTGGCCCGCACGGGCCAGACGGCGGCGCGGTCGCGCCAGGCCGGCGGCAGGCGGACCCAGTCCTTTTCGGTGGTCACCAGACCCGCGCCGTAGCGGGCGGCGACCTCGTCCAGCAGGGCCAGGTCGGCGTCGCTGTAGGGATGGTGATCGGGAAAGCGGACAAAGTCCTTCAGGTCGCAGCCGGCGGCTTCCAGCGCGCGCTCGACCTTCCACGGCTTGCCGATGCCGGCGAAGCCGACCATCGGTCCGGCGGGGGGCGGGCCGGCCGGTTCGAGCCTGGCGACCAGCACCGGCCCGCCGGCGAACAGCGCCATCAGCTCGGGGTCGGGGCCTGCCATGTCGGCCGGCAGCAGCATGATCACCGCATCGGCCCGCGCGAGCCCGGCGGCCAGCGGCTCGCGCATCGGCCCGGCGGGAAACACCGCGCCGTCGCCGAACGGCCACTCTCCCTTGCGGGTCTCGCCGTCGACGACGACCAGCGACAGCGCCTTCTTCAGCATCGGGTTCTGGTGACCGTCATCCATCACCAGAACGGCGGCGCCGCCCGCCTTCGCCGCGCGGGCGCCGGCGACGCGGTCGGGCGAGATCCACAGCGGGTAGTCGCGGGCCAGCATCAGCGGCTCGTCGCCGACATCGGCGGCGGTGTGCAGGGCGGGATCGACGCGCAGCGGGCCCTTCAGCCGGCCGCCGTAGCCGCGCGACAGGCCGTGGGCGGCCACGCCCTGGTCGGTCAGCAGCCGCAGCAGTTCCCGGACCACCGGCGTCTTGCCCGTGCCGCCGACCGTCAGATTGCCGACGCAGATCACCGGCAGGCCGGCGTCCTGTGGAATCGTGCCGGCGATGCGGCGGGCGGTGACCGCCGCCCAGATCCACGACAAGGGCGTCAGCACCATGCGCGACACCCGGCGGGGCGTGTCGGTCTTCACGTACCACCAGCGGGGCGTCGACAGCTTCATGGCAGCAGCGGCTCCAGCTGCGCCCACAGGCGGTCGAGGACGCCGGCCTCCTTGTCCGCCGCCGCGCGGGCGGCCGAACCGACGAGGCGGCGAGCCTCCGCGTCGCCCAGCAGGCGGTCCAGCGCGACGGTCAGCCCCGCCGGGTCGGCGCAGCCGACGCCGCCCTCGCCCAGGGCGCCGTAGATGTCTATCCAGTTGGCGTAGTACTCGCCGTGAACCACCGGCAGGTCGAGCCTCGCCGCCTCGAGCGGGTTGTGGCCGCCGATGTCGGGCAGAAAGCTGCCGCCCATCACGGCGATGTCGCCGAGACGGAAGAAGAGGCCCAGCTCGCCAAGCGTGTCGGCGATATAGATGTCGGTGTCCGGCGTGACCGGCTCGCCGGCCGAGCGCAGGGCGAGGGTCCGGTTGTGGGCGCGCAGGCTGGTCGCCAGGGCGGGTCCGCGCACCGGATGGCGCGGAACGATGACCAGCAGGGGGTAGCGGCCGGTGGCCTCGACCGCGTCGGCGATCAGGGCATCCTCGCCGGGATGGGTGCTGGCGGCCGTGACGGTCAGGCGGTCGCCGATCGCCGTCTTCAGCCGCGCCAGTTCGGCCGGGTCGGCCGGCAGGGCCTCGCCGACCAGCTTGAGATTGGCGTAGCCGTCGACAAGAGCGCCGAGCTCCTTGAGCCGAACCCCGGTGCGGACGTCCTGGGGCAGGATCAGGTCGAAGGCCCCCAGCACCGCCCCTGCCAGACCCGGAAACCGCCGCCAGCCCCGGGCGCTGTCCTGGGTCATGCGGGCCGAGACCAGCGCCAGCTTCGCGCCACGCGCCTTCGCGCCCAGCAGCAGGTTCGGCCACAGCTCGCTTTCGACGAAAACGGCCAGATCCGGCCGCCAGTGGTCAAGGAAGCGGGCCGCCGCCGCCGGCGTGTCGACCGGGATGTACTGGTGCAGGGCGCCGGCGGGCAGGCGCCGCGCCAGCAGGTCCGCCGAGGTGGCCGTGCCCGAGGTCACCAGCACGGTGATGTCCGGCCGTTCGCGCCGCAGCCGCTCGACCACCGGCAGGAAGGAGACCGTCTCGCCGACGCTGGCGCCGTGCAGCCAGACCAGCGGCCCGGCCGGCCGGGCCCGGGTGGCGCGGCCGAGCCGCTCGCCGAGTCGGGCGGGGTCTTCCTTGCCGCGCCGCGCGCGACCGCGGAGGATCGACGGCACGGCGAACCCCAGCAGCGCCGTCGCGCCGCGGTAGAAGCTCAGGGACAGGGCCTGGCGCACAGGTGTCAGACCACGTCGGCCGGGGCGAGATGGCAGGCATGGCCGCTCGCGCCGCTCTCGATCTGCAATGTCGGGTGACCGATGCGGAACCGTTCGGCCAGGCCCTCGGCCGTGTCATGCAGGAAGTCGTCGGCGTCGGCGTTGTCCGGCCGGGTCAGGTGCGCGGTCAGGGCCGTCTCCGTGGTGCTCATGGCCCAGATGTGCAGGTCGTGGACCTCAGTGACGCCAGGGCGCGCGTTCAGCCAGGCACGGACGGCGTCCGGGTCGACCCCGCGGGGCGCGGCGTCGAGCGCCATGTCGAGCGAGTCGCGCAGCAGGCCCCAGGTGCCGGCGATGATCACCGCGGCGATGACCAGGCTGACGGCGGGGTCGATCCAGGTCCAGGCCGGCACGAACCAGATGATCGCCGCCGCGAACACCACGCCCAGCGACACGGCTGCGTCGGCCGCCATGTGCAGGAAGGCGCCGCGGACGTTGAGGTCGTTGTGTCCGCGCATGAACATCAGCGCCGTGGCCGTGTTGATGATCACGCCGATGACCGCCACCACCATGACCGGCCCGGGCGACAGCGGCTCGGGCGAACCGAAACGGCGGAGCGCCTCCCAGACGATGGCGCCGACGGCCACCAGCAGCAGGCCGGCGTTGGCCAGCGAGGCCAGGATGGTGCCCTTGCGCAGGCCGTAGCTGCGGCGCGCGGTCGGCAGCTGCCTGGCCATCGCCGCCGCGCCCCAGGCCATCAGCAGGCCCAGCACGTCCGACAGATTGTGGCCGGCGTCGGCGACCAGGGCCAGGGAGTGGGTCATCAGGCCAGCGGTGGCCTCAACCACCACGAAGGCGATGTTCAGGCCGGCGCCGATCGCGAAGGCCCGGCCGAAATCAGCCGGCGCATGGCTGTGGCCGTGGCCATGATGACCATGGCCATGGCCATGGTGGTCGTGGTGCGCATGGTCGTGATGCACATGGCCATGGTGATGACCGTGGTCGTCGTGGGACATGGCGATCAGGGTCTCACTGCGCGCCGGCGCCGTCCAGCAGCGCCTCGGCGCGGCGTTGCACGGCGGTCAGGCGGGCCG
>CANJYY010000146.1 GCA_947479185.1 Caulobacteraceae bacterium | reverse complement strand
GCCAGCCTCGGCGTGTCGCTCTATCCCGACGACGGCCGCACCGGCGAGGCCCTGCTGGCCAACGCCGACATGGCCCTCTACCGCGCCAAGGAGAACGGCCGCGGGACCTACCGCTTCTTCAAGCGCGAGATGGACGAGACCATCCGCGAGCGGCGCAACCTGGCCCGCGAGCTGCGCCAGGCGATCATCGACGAGGACCTGGTGGTCCACTACCAGCCGCAGGCCCGGGCCAGCGACGGCGAGATCCTCGGCTTCGAGGCCCTGGTCCGCTGGCGCCACCCGGTGCGCGGCATGATCCCGCCGCTGGACTTCATTCCGCTGGCCGAGGAGACCGGCCTGATCCTGCCGCTCGGCGAATGGGTTCTGCGCAAGTCCTGCATCGAGGCCGCCGCCTGGGACAAGCCGCTGAGCATCGCGGTCAACCTGTCGCCGCTGCAGCTTCACCAGCCCAACCTCAGCCAGCTGGTGCACGAGATCCTCATCGAGACCGGCCTGTCGCCGATGCGGCTGGAGCTGGAAGTCACCGAAAGCGCCCTGTTCAAGGACTACCAGCGCGCGCTGGACAACCTGCGCCGGCTGAAGGCGCTCGGCGTGCGCATCGCCATGGACGACTTCGGCACCGGCTTCTCCTCGCTGTCGACGCTGCAGTCGTTCCCGTTCGACAAGATCAAGGTCGACAAGAGCTTCGTCGAGAACATCTACCGCGACGAGCGGGCCACGGTCATCGTCAAGGCCGTGCTGGGCCTGGGCCGCAGCCTGGACATCCCGGTGGTGGCCGAAGGCGTCGAGACCGACGAGCAGCTGCAGTTCCTGCGCGGCGAGCACTGCGCCGAGGTGCAGGGCTACGCCATCGGCCGTCCGGCCCCGGCCGACACCCTGGGGGCCTGGACCAACGCCCTGCCCGCCGAGCTGATCGCGGCGGTGCTGGGCAAGGACGCCCCACCCCTGCGCAAGCGCAAGAGCGCGGCCTAGACCCTAGCGCCGCTTCAGCCCGCCCAGCACGCCGCGCAGGATTTCGCGGCCGACCTGGCTGGCGATCGAGCGGACCAGGGTCTTGCCGAAGGCCTCGCCCATGCTCTGGCGGTTCGAGGCGCGGGCGCGCGGGGCCGGACGGCTTTCGGAACGATCCCGCTGCGCCTGTTCCCGGTCCCAGGCCTTCTGTTCAGCCTCACGCTGCTTCGCCGCCGCGGCCGTGGCGGCCGCGTCCTCGGCCTGGCGCGCGGCCTGACCGGCGCGGACCTTGAGGCTCTCGAAGGCGGATTCGCGCTCAAGCGGCGTGTCGTAAAGCCCGCGCACCGGGCTGGCGGCCTGGATCGCGGCCCGCTCGGCCGGGATGATCGGGCCCAGCCGCGAGGCCGGCGGGCGGATCTTGGTCAGGGCCGTCACCGTCGGGGCGCCGCGCTCGTCCAGCACCGAGACCAGCGCCTCGCCGACGCCGAGGTTCTGGATCGCGTCGGCCGTGTCGAACGCCGGGTTGGGCCGGAACGATTCCGACGCGGCCCGCAGCCCCTTCTGCTCGGCCGGGGTGTAGGCGCGCAGGGCGTGCTGGAAGCGGTTGCCCAGCTGGGCCAGCACCGTCTCGGGAATGTCGGCCGGGTTCTGGGTGACGAAGAACACCCCCACGCCCTTGGAGCGGATCAGCCGCACCACCTGTTCGACCTTTTCCAGCAGGGCTTTCGGCGCGTCGCGGAACAGCAGGTGGGCCTCGTCGAAGAAGAACACCAGCCGCGGCTTGTCGACATCGCCGATCTCCGGCAGGTCCTCGAACAGCTCCGAGAGCAGCCAGAGCAGGAAGGTGGCGTAGAGCCTGGGGCTCTGGATCAGCCGGTCGGCGGCCAGCACGCTGACCACGCCCCGGCCCGAGCCGTCGACACGCATCAGGTCCGACAGGGCCAGGGCCGGCTCGCCGAACAGATTGGCCCCGCCCTGGGTCTCCAGCGTCAGCAGGCCGCGCTGGATGGTGCCGACCGTGGCGGCCGAGACGTTGCCGTACTCGGCGTCGATGCTCTTCTCGTTCTCGGCGACGTATTTCAGCGCCGCCTGCAGGTCCTTCAGATCCAGCAGCAACAGGCCTTCGGTGTCGGCGACCTTGAAGACGATGTTGAGCACGCCTTCCTGGACCTCGTTGAGCTCCAGCATCCGCGCCAGCAGCAGCGGGCCCATCTCCGAGACCGTCGTGCGGACCGGATGGCCCTTCTCGCCGAACAGGTCCCAGAACACCGTCGGCGGCGCGGCCGGGGTCAGGGTCAGGTTCATGCCCTGGGCGCGGGCCAGCATCTTTTCGTTCGGCGCGCCCGGCTGGCTGATGCCCGCGAGGTCCCCCTTCACGTCGGCGGCGAACACCGGCACCCCGGCGTCGGACAGGGCCTGGGCGAGGATCTGCAGCGTGACCGTCTTGCCCGTGCCCGTCGCTCCGGCGACCAGGCCGTGGCGGTTTATCCGGTCCAGCCGGAGGGTCTCGGGCTTGTCGGAGAACCCGACGAACAGGGTTCCGGGTTCGCTGGCCACGTCCATTCGGGATCTCCGTGAGGTCTGGCGGCGAAACTACAGGCCGCGCCGCCGCTTCGCCAAGCGCGCGCATTGACGTTCGAGGGCCGGGCCCCGAGACTCCAGCCCGATTTGAGGAGATGCCCGATGGCCAGGACACCCGCCCGGAAAGCCGCCGCGCCGACACCGCCCCGGCCCGGGGCTTCGGGACCCGGACCGGCGCGGCCCGAGAGGACCGCCCGCAACGCGCTGGTCATCCTGGCGGTGATCGCCTCGGCGGGCGCGCTCTACTGGATGCGCGGGATTCTCACCCCCCTGGCGCTGGCCGTGTTCCTGGCGATCATGATCGACAGCTTCGCCCGGCGGCTCGAGCACCACTGGCCGCGCCTGCCCGACAGTCTGTCGCTGGCGGTGGCGATCGTGCTGTCGCTGGTGATCTTCGGCGTGACGCTGGTGGTGGTCGCCGACCGCGCGGGCGGCTTCATCGGCCAGCTGGTCGGCTATGGCCCCAAGATCGACGGCCTGATCGCGCGACTGGCCGGGATGGTCGGCGCGCAGACGCCGCCGCCGGTGACCCAGATGGTCGACGACTTCAATCCGACCAAATACGTCGCCCAGGTCGCCCAGGGCCTGCAGGGCATCGTGTCCGACGCCGTCTTCGTGCTCATCTACCTGGGCTTCATCATCGCCTCGCGCCGCGGGTTCAAGCGCAAGATCGTCGCCCTGTTTCCGCACAATACCGACCGGACCAACGCGCTGGAGATCTTCAACCGCATCCGCTTCGGTGTTGAGCGCTACCTCTGGGTCCAGACCATCACGGGCCTGATGATCGCCGGCGGGTCGTGGCTGGCCATGCTGGTCGTCGGCCTGGACAACGCCCTGTTCTGGGCCTTTCTGATCTTTCTCGCCTCCTACATCCCGATCATCGGCGGGTTCATCGGCATCGTGTTTCCGGCCCTGTTCGGCCTGGTCCAGTTCGACACCCTCTGGCAGGGCTTCGTGCTGCTCGGCGTGCTGTATGGAATCCAGTTCGTGGTCGGCAACATCATCACCCCGCGCATGCAGGGCGACAGTCTGAACATCGACCCGGTGGTCGTGCTGCTGGCGCTGGCGCTTTGGGGCGCCATCTGGGGCCTGCCGGGGATGTTCCTGTCCACGCCGCTGGCGGTGATGGTGATGATCATCCTGGCCGAGTTCGACGGCTCGCGCTGGATCGCCATCATGATGTCGGAAAACGGGGACCCGCAGGGCATCGACGACGAGGGCCACCACCGGCGCTCGGACCGGCGGTATGGCAAGTCCGAACATACCTCTTGAAACGCGAAAACGGGCGCCTATCTGAAGCTTGTCCGGTCGCACTCCCCTGCCGCCGGACCGGCAGGCGCCCTTCCTCCCCCCGAAAGCGGCGCCCGCAGCGAGAGTTGTCCCGCCCCTCCCCCCCCGGGTGGAGACGACAAGAAAGCGCCGCCGGACCCCCCTCCGGCGGCGTATTCTTTTTTGGGGCTCCGACGACGTAGCGGAAAGTTCTTCCACCAGGCGACCGATGGCGGTTGATCGGCGCCCCAAGCGGGCTAGGCTGGCTGCGATCCGGATCGAAAATTTCCACCCGATCCGGCTAAAAAGAGGCCCAAAGTCACATTCCCGGAGCGCTATCCGACCTCGGGACCCCCCGCGGGCCCGGAAAAGGAGCGTTTCGGCCCGAAAATCCGTGGGGATACTCGATGAAGGGCGCAAGCCTTCACCCGGCCGCGCCGGGCCTTGATGCCGCTACACTCGCCGCCGCCTTCGCCGGGGCGCTGGGACAGACGACGGGGTCCCTGAAGGCGCCCGAGGCGGCGTTCATCGCCCAGATCCAGCGCGATCTGTCGGGCGAGGAGATGGCCGGCGCGACCGCCGCCGATCTAACGGCCGCCTTCGCCGACCTCTGGCGGTTCGGCCTGGCGCTCCAGGGCGACGCCCCGGCCATCCGCCTGCGCCGCTGGACGCGCGCCGACGGCCGCGACCTCGGGCGAGACCTGCTGGAGATCGCTCAGCCCGATCGCCCGTTCCTGGTCGATTCCATCATGGGCGAGATCGCCGAGGCCGGCTTCCCCGTGCGGGCCATGTTCCACCCGCTGCTTGAGCAGGATGGCAGGCGGCTGTCGCTCATACAGGTGCACCTCGATCCGGTCGGCGACGACCGGGCCGCGGCGCTGATCGAGGGCGTCCGGCTGGCGCTCGGCGACGTGCAGATGGCGGTGGCCGATTTCGCCGCCATGCAGGCCCTGATGCGGTCGACCATCGCGGAGCTGGCCCAGGCTCCGACCGCGATTTCGGTCGACGCCCGAACCGAGGACCTCGCCTTCCTCGAGTGGCTGGAGCGGGATCGCTTCGTGTTCCTCGGCGCCCGGGTCTACGACTACCCGCGCACGGCCGACGGCGACTATGCGTCCGAGGAGCCTGTCTACCGGCCCGAAGACAGCCTGGGCGTGCTGCGCGACCAGGAGCGGCGGGTGCTGCGCCGGACCAGCGAGCCGGCGATCCTGTCCAAGCAGCTGCGGCGCTATCTCGAGACCGACTCCCCGCTGATCGTGGCCAAGTCCAACCTGCGCTCGCGCGTGCACCGACGCGGCTACATGGACTACGTCGGGGTCAAGCGGTACGGCGCCGACGGCAGGCCGTCGGGCGAGGTGCGGTTCGTCGGCCTGTTCACCGCCGAAGCCTATGACGCCCCGGCGCGCGAGGTGCCGCTGATCCGGCGCAAGGTGGGCAATGTCGTCGAGCGGGCCGGGGTCTCGGCCGGCGGCCACAACGACAAGCGCCTGCGCAACATTCTCGAGACCTGGCCGCGCGACGAGCTGTTCCAGACGCCGGAGGACGAACTTCTGGTGCTGGCGCTGGGCGTGCTGCACCTGTTCGACCGCCCGCGCGTGCGGGTGTTCGCCCGCCGCGACCCGTTCGACCGGTTCATCTCCGTGCTGATGTTCGTGCCGCGCGAGCGCTACGATTCCCGGGTCCGCGAGAAGGCCGGCGCGATCCTCGCGGAGGCCTTCCAGGGCCGTGTTTCGGCCTATTACCCGAGCTTCTCCGACGCCCCGCTGGCGCGGGTGCACTTCATCCTCGGCGTCGATCCCGGCAAGGCGGTCGAGCCCGACATGGCCCAGGTCGAGGCCGATATCGCCGAGGCGACCCGCACCTGGGACGACCGGTTCGACGCCGCCGTCCGGGCCGAGCCGCCGCCCGCCGGCGTCACCGCCACCCTGGGTCGCTGGGCCGGCGCCTTTTCCAGCGGCTACCGCGAGTTCTATCCCGCCCCCGAGGCCCTCGCCGACCTGGCCGAGATCGACGCCATGGGCCCCGACGAGTTCCGCACCCGCGCCTTCCGCGTGGTCGGCGACTCGGCGATGCGTTTCCGCTTCAAGGTCTATCGCAAGGGCGGCGCCGCCCCGCTGGCCGACGTGATGCCGATCCTCGAACACATGGGCCTCAAGGCCCTGATCGAGGACGCCTTTGAACTGTCGCCGCTGACCGCCGACGGCCAGCGCGAGGCGGTCTGGGTGCATGAATTCCTGCTCGAGGACGAGCGCGGCGCGCATCTCGTGTTCGCCGATGTCCAGGACGCCTTCGAGGCCGCCTTCACCGCCGTCTGGACCGGCCGCACCGAAAGCGACGGGTTCAACCGGCTGGTGCTGGAGCTGGGCGTGTCCTGGCGCGATGCGGCCCTGATCCGGGCCCTCGCCCGCTACCGCCAGCAGTCGGGGCTCGACCCCAGCCAGCTGGTCCAGGAGCAGGCGCTGTCCGAGCATCCGGGCGTCGCGCGGCTGATCCTCGACCTGTTCCGCATCAAGTTCGACCCGGCGATCGCCAGCGAGCTGAAGGCCCGCGAGAGCCAGGCCGCGGCCGTCATGGAAGAGATCACCGGCGCCCTGCAGGCGGTCGACAGCCTCGACCACGACCGGGTGCTGCGCCGTCTCGCCCTGCTGGTCGGGGCGCTGAAGCGGACCAACTTCTACCAGGTCGCCGGGAACGGCGGCCCCAAGCCCTACATCAGCTTCAAGATCGCCAGCCGCGAGCTGGAAGACCTGCCGGCGCCCAAGCCGTATCGCGAGATCTTCGTCTGGGCTCCGCATGTCGAGGGCGTGCACCTGCGGTTCGGGCCGGTGGCCCGGGGCGGGCTGCGCTGGTCCGACCGCCGCGACGACTTCCGCACCGAGGTGCTGGGTCTGGTCAAGGCGCAGCAGGTCAAGAACGCGGTCATCGTGCCCGTCGGCTCCAAGGGCGGCTTCTATCCCAAGCAGCTGCCGCGCGGCGG
>CANJYY010000145.1 GCA_947479185.1 Caulobacteraceae bacterium | reverse complement strand
GCGAGGAAGCCTTCGACATGCTCCAGGCCATGAACACCGGCCACGAGGGCTCCATGGCCACCATCCACTCCAACTCCGCCCGCGAGGCCATCACCCGCCTCGAGCAGATGGTCGCCATGGGCGGCATGACCCTGAGCGCCGAAGCCGTCCGTGGACAGATCGCCGCCGCCGTCGGCATGGTCGTGCAGGTCATGCGCCTGTCGGACGGCAAGCGGAAGGTGATGAGCGTCACCGAGATCACCGGCATGGAAGGCCAGGTGGTGCAGATGCAGGATATCTTCGTCTTCAACCGGCTCAGCACCGAACCGGACGGCACGGTCATCGGCGAGTTCCGCGCCACCGGCCTGCGGCCCAAATGCCTCGACGAGATGATCCGCAAGGGCATCCACTTCGACACCGCCAACTTCGATCCGGCGCGGGTGCTGTGATGGGGAAGGTGCGTCCTTCGACACGGCGCTTCGCGCCTGCTCAGGATGACGTGCAGGGTGGATGCCCTCCCCTCTACGTCATGGTGAGCAGCGGCCGGAGGCCGCGTGTCGAACCACGCAGGGAGACTCAGTGATGCCCGAGGTCGACCCGCGTATCGTGTTCATGATCCTGATCGGGGCGGCGGTGTTCACCGCGGCCCAGGCGATCTGGGGTCTGGCGCGGGTGGCGGGGACCAAGCGCAAGGTCAACAAGCGGCTGGCCACAGCCCAAACGGTGACCAACCTGGCCGACCTGGTCGTCGAACTGCGCAAGCAGCGGGGCCTCGACGAGCACGGCAACAGCCGCATCCTGGTGCGCTGGTTCTCCGACCTGGTGATCAGGTCCGGCGTCAGCTACCAGCCGCGCGCCTGGGCCCTGACGGCCGCGGGCCTGGGTCTCGGGGCCTATCTGCTGGTGTTCCTGTGGACGAAGAACCCGCTGTTCGGCCTCGCCGCCGCGCCGGTGTTCGCGCTCGGCCTCCCCTTCATGTGGCTGAAGGTCAAGGCCGGGGCCCGGGCCAAGGCCGTCGGTTTGCAGCTGCCCAATGCGCTGGAGATCATTGTCCGCAGTCTGGAAGCCGGCCACCCGGTGCCGACGGCCGTGGCGCTGGTCGGTCGCGAAATGCCCGACCCGCTGGGCAGCGAGTTCGGCATGGCCGGCGACGAGATCGCCTATGGCGCCACGCTGGAGCAGGCCGTCGGCCGCATCGCCGACCGCTGTCGCCATCCGGACGTCGACCTGTTCGCCGCCACCATCCGGCTGCAGGAGCGCTCGGGCGGCAACCTGACCGGCCTTCTGAAGATGAACGCCAAAGCCGTCCGCGAACGGCACAAGATGCGGCTGAAGATCAAGGCCGCCTCGGGCGAGGGCCGCGCCTCGGCGATCATCCTGACCTCCGCGCCGTTCGCCGTGTTCGCCATCCTGCAGGTCGCCAGCCCCCACTTCTACGGCGACGTGATCCATGAGCGGACCATCCAGATGGGCCTCGCCGCCCTCGGCTGCTGGATGTTCATCGGCAACATGGTCATGCGCAAAATGATCGACATGAGGATCTGACGCCCATGGACGCGATGCAGTTGCAGACCCTGCTGACCTGGTTCGCCGTGGCGCTGATCACCCTCGGCGTCGGCGGCGCGGCCCTGATCGGGCTGCGCGAGGCGCGCGTCGGCGCGCGTCGGCGCGCCCGGCTGTCGGGCGCCACGATGGCCACGGGCGGCTCAGGCGGCGGCTCGGCGGCGCTGGCCGGGGTGGTCAGCGGCGTGAAGCGACTGGGCGACCGGATGGCCATCCAGGATCCCGCCCAGCTGTCGACCATCCGCGCCAAGCTGATCCAGGCGGGCTGGTTCAGCCGCGAGTCGGTGGCCGTCTATCTCGGCGCCAAGGCCGTGGCCCTGCTGCTGGCGACCATAGCGACGATCTTCACCGTGCCCTGGGCGATCAGCGGCGCGGGCGGCATGGGCGCAATCCTCGCCGCCGGGACCTTCGCCATCGCCGCCATCATGGGACCCGACCAGGTGATCAAGGCCCGCCGGCGCAAGCTGGAACTGGAATACATGGACGGCTTCCCCGACCTGCTCGACCTGCTGGTCGCGTCGGTCGAGGCCGGGCTGTCGCTGGACGCCGCCGTCACCCGGGTCGGCGAGGAGCTGAGCCGCCGCTATGTGCACCTGGGCGAACACCTGCGGTTCCTGACGCTGGAACTGCGGGCCGGCCGCTCGCGCCGGGACGCCTGGACGAGCTTCGCCGAGCGGCTGGGCATCGACGACGCCCGGGCGCTGGCGACCATGTTGCGTCAGTCCGAAGAGATGGGCACCAGCCTCGGCGACACCCTGACCGTCTTCTCCGAGGACATGCGCGCCAAGCGCATGCTGCGCGCGGAGGAGAAGGCCATGAGCCTGCCGGCCAAGCTGATGGTGCCGTTGATCCTGTTCATCTTCCCCTGCCTGATGGGGGTGCTGATCCTGCCGGCGGCCTATCGCATCAGCCAGACGCTGATGGCGAACTGATCGGCGTTTGACGGCCTCCCCGCCGCAAGTTACCCTTCGGTAACGAAAGTCGCCCGAACGGCGCGACCGCGGGAGGTCACCTTGCCGTCCATAGCCGTTACGGCCCTCGGCCGCCTGCCCGGACTGGCGCTGCGATCCGTCCTCTCCGCCCTTGTCGCGGTAACCCCCGTGCTCGCGGCCGGGGCGACGGCTGCGACGCCCGCGCGGCCGAACATCGTGATGATCGTCGTCGATGACGCCGCCCTGATGGATTTCGGGGCCTTCGGCGGCGAGGCGCGGACGCCCAATATCGACCGTCTGGCCCGGCAGGGCGCGATGTTCACCGCCTATCATACCTCGCCCCTGTGCTCGCCATCGCGCGCCATGCTGCTGACCGGGGTCGACAATCACCGGGCAGGGGTTGCCACCATCGAGGAAATCCTGCCGCCGGAGCAGCGGCGCAAGCCGGGCTACGGCCTGCAGTTCGCCCCGGGCGTCTGGACGGTCGCCCGCCGACTGAAGGGCGAGGGCTACCGCACCCTGATGGTCGGCAAATGGCACCTCGGCCACGGTCCGGGCGCGCTGCCTGACGAACAAGGCTTTGACCGGTCGCTGGCGTTGGACGCTTCGGGCGCCGACAACTGGGCCGCCAAGCCGTACATGCCCTACTACGACACGGCGCCCTGGTTCGAGAACGGCGCGCCGGCGAAGATGCCGACCAGCTACTATTCCTCCGACATGATGGTCGAGCGGCTGAGCGGCTATATTGACGAGGCGCCGGCCGGTTCGCAGCCGTTCTTCGCCTACCTGGCCTTCCAGGCGGTACATATTCCGGTCCAGGCGCCGAAGGCCTATTCCGATCACTACCGGGGCCGCTTCGACGGCGGGTGGGAGAAGATCCGTGACGAACGGGCGGCGCGCGCGCGCGCGCTGGGCCTGATTCCGCCCGAGGCGGTGATCCGCGGCATGCCCAACAGCGCCCGCAAATGGGACGACCTGACCCCGAAGGAGCGGGCCATCTACGCCCGCGGCATGGAGGTCTATGCCGGCATGCTGGAGGCCATGGACGCGTCGGTCGGCCGCCTGATCGCCCATCTGGAAGCGCGGGGCGAGCTGGCCAACACCCTGTTCGTGGTCACCTCCGACAACGGCCCCGAGCCGAGCGATCCGGTCCACGCGCCTGGCATGAACCTGTGGATGGCCCTGAACGGCTACCGCTGGCGCCTGAAGGACCTGGGCGAGGCGGGAAGCCTGAACTTCATCGGCAAGGAGTGGGCCTCGGCCCTGTCCGCTCCGGGCAACCGGTTCAAGTTCTACACCTCCGAAGGGGGCATTCACGTCCCGCTGATCCTGTCGGGACCGGGCGTTCGCGCCGGAACGCGCATCGCCTCGCGGGCCTTCGTCACCGACGTCGCCCCCACCCTGCTGGACTATGCGGCCGCCGCCCAGCGGCCCGCGGCCCTGTCGATGGACGGCCGCAGCCTCCGCCCGGTGCTCACGGGCGCGGCCCGGTCGACCTGGGGACCGGACGAGCCGGTCGGCGTCGAAGTCTCCGGCAATGCCGCCCTGTTCCGCGGCGACTACAAGATCGTCCGCGACATGCCGCCCGTCGGCGACGGGCAGTGGCGCCTCTACAACCTGGCCAGCGACCCCGGGGAGACGGCGGATCTCGCGACCGACGAACCAGCACGGTTCAAGCAGATGCTCGCGGACTATGCGGCCTATGAGACCCGGGTCGGCGTCCAGCCCATGCCGCCGGGTTACACGACCACCAAGCAGCTGACGAGCAACGCCCTGGGGCGACAGATGCGCATGATCGGTGTGGCTGGCGTCGGCCTGCTGGTGCTGCTCCTCGGCGGGGTGGTGGTTCTGGCCCGCCGTCGCTCGAAGACGCGGGCGCGCAAGGCCTGACCTTCCGCCCGTCGGACGGCGGGTCGGACCTTCGCCGCCTAGAGCGCCAGGACCAGGATCGGCAGCACCGTCCCGGCCGCCAGCAGGGCCAGCGCGATGGGCCGCTGACGCGTGTTGCTGAGCGCCATCCAGATGCCGAGAATGCTGGACAGGGTCATGCCAGCGCCCATGACCAGGAAGGTCCATTTGACCAGGGTCTCGCCGAGCGGCGCGCCCTCTTCCTCGGGTTCGGCCCTGGCGGGCGCGGGCTGTGCGGCGGCCGGCGCGGCGGCCTGCGGCGGGCGGGCCCGGACGGGGCGCAGGGCGAACTGCTGGTGGATGTGGACCTGACCCAGCTTCTCGATCACCGGCAGCGGCCTGTAGCCGCCTTCGGCCTCATGCAGACCGAACAGCTGCAGCATGCCGGTGAGAGCGAAAAGCAGCAGGCTCGGGGCGACGAACACCGCGACCCAGAAATGCAGCTGGCGGATGAAACGCAGCCGGACGGCGCGCTTGTTGTGCGCGATTTGTTCGGGGGACTTGTCGGACAAGAAGAAACTCCTGGATAGCGGCTGACGCCGCGGTGACATGACTCGCCCCAGTGTCCGATGGGCTTCGTCGCGCCCAGGCGCCATGACACCGATCAATCGGCAGCGTGGTGTCAGGCCACCACCGGCACGCCGGCCCGCCAGGAGCGGTGCAGCAGGCCGCCGCCGAGCCAGTAGCTGAGCTCGGCCGGGCGCTCGATGTCCCAGACCGCGAGGTCGGCCAGCTTGCCAACCTCCAGCGTGCCGGTCTCGGCGGCCAGACCCAACGCCTTCGCCGCGACGCAGGTGACGCCGGCAAGCGCCTCCTCCGGCGTCAGACGAAACTGGCTGCAGGCAAGGTTCATCGCCGCCCGCAGCGACAGCATCGGCGAGGTGCCGGGGTTGCAGTCGCTGGCCACGGCCATCGGCACGCCGGCGGCGCGCAGGGCGGCGACGGGCGGCTTCTGCGTCTCGGCCAGGGCCACGAAGGCGCCCGGCAGCAGGACCGCAACGGTTCCCGCCCGCGCCATGGCGTCGATGCCCGCCTGGGAGGTGAACTCCAGATGGTCGGCCGACAGCGCGCCGTAGAAGGCCGCCAGGGCCGCGCCGCCGCCGTCGGACAGTTGGTCCGCGTGCAGACGGACCGGCAGACCCAGGGACGCGGCCTTGTCGAACAGGCGCGAGACCTCGGCGGTCGTGAAGGCGATGCCCTCCAGATAGCCGTCTACGATGTCGACCAGGCCCGCGGCGTGGGCCGCCGGCAGCGCCTCGTCGACGATCATCGCCACATAGGCGTCGCGGTCCTGGTCCTTCGGCACGGCGTGCAGGCCAAGGAAGCTGGTCACGACCCGCGCGTCGCCGTCGAGGTAGCGGGCGGCGCGCAGCATCTTCAGCTCCGTCTCGAGATCGAGGCCGTAGCCGGACTTGATCTCGATCGTGGTGACGCCCTCGGCGACGAAGCTGGCCAGCCGCTTGCGGGCCGTGCGGATCAGGCCGGCGTCCGTCGCCGCCCGCGTGGCCGCCACGCTGGACCGGATGCCGCCGCCGGCCCGGGCGATCTCCTCATAGGTCGCGCCGTTCAGCCGCTGCTCGAACTCGGCCGTCCGGTCGCCGCCGAACACAAGGTGGGTGTGGCAGTCAATCAGGCCGGGCGTCACCCAGCGGCCGTCCAGCCGTGTGGTGCTGACCGCCTTGAACTCCGGCGCCTCGGCGCGCGGGCCGATCCAGACGATGCGGCCATCGCGAACGGCCATGACCGCATCGTCTATGGCGCCATAGGGCGCGCCGCCGACGGTCATGGCCGCCGCCCGGCATCCGGTGAGAAGGAGATCGATCCGCTGCATGCGCCTGTCTTGCCACCCGTCGCCGTTCGTGGATAGTCTGCACCTGTCTAGACAGGATTAGACAACTTGACCCACACCCTTCACCTCGACCAGGCGCGGCTGCCCGACGGCTGGGCGCGCGACGTGCGCATCACCGTCGAGGACGGCGTGATCACGGACCTGACGACGAGCGCCGATCCCGCGGGGGCCGAGCGTCTCAGCGGCGCGGTGGTTCCGGCCCTGACCAATCTGCACAGCCACGCCTTCCAGCGCGCCATGGCCGGTCTGGCCGAGCGAGCCCGTGCCGGGGTCGAGGACTTCTGGGCCTGGCGCGAGGCGATGTACCGCTTCCTCGACCGGCTGACGCCCGGGCAGATGGAGGCCATCGCCACCATGCTCTACGCCGAGCTGGCCGAGGGCGGCTACGCCGGCGTGGTCGAGTTCCACTATCTGCACAACGATCCGGACGGCCGGCCCTACGCCGACCCGGCCGAGACGGCGCACGCGCATCGCCGGGCCGCCGCGACGGCCGGCTTCGGCCTGACCCTGGCGCCCGTCCTCTACAGCCACAGCGACTTTGGCGGGGCGCCGCCGAAGCACGGTCAGCGACGGTTCATCCGGTCCACGGACGACTTCCTG
>CANJYY010000144.1 GCA_947479185.1 Caulobacteraceae bacterium | reverse complement strand
TCGAAGTCGATGTTGCGGTCGGGATCGGGGCCGTGGCGCTTGGAGACGAAGGCGATGCTGCGGCCGTCCGGCGACCAGCTGGGCAGCCAATGGTCGAAGTCGCCATGGGTCAGCGGCGTCGACTTGCCGGTCTTCAGGTCGACGATCAGCAGCTGCTGGCGGCGGGCGTCGAGGTAGCCGCGGCCGTCCTCCTTGAACTGGTAACGGTCGATGACCACCGGCGGGGTCGTGCCGGCGGCGTTGGCGGCCGGGCCGCCGGTCTCGGCGACGACCACGGCCTTTCGGCCATCCGGCGACAGGGCGTAGTCGCTGATTCCGCCCGGAACCTTGCTGGCCTGCCGCGCGCGGCCGCCCTTGCCGGCCATGCGCCAGAGCTGGACATCGCTGTCGCCGTCGCCGTCGGACAGGAAGGCCAGCCAGCGACCGTCGGCGCTGAAGGCGGGGGCCCATTCGCTGGCCTTCGGCGTGCGGGTGAGCTGGCGCGCCTTGCCGCTGTTCCAGTCGACCCGCCACAGGTCGCTGACCTGGCGGTCGGCGTCGAGGTTGTCGGTGGTGACGCTGTAGACCAGGCTGTCGCCGTCCGGCGCGAACACCGGCTCGGCGACATCGGCGAGCTGATGCAGATCGGCGAGGGCGAAGGGGCCGCCGGCCGCGACGACGGGCGTCTTCGTTGCCGGGGCATGCTGCGTGACGCCCCAGGCAACCAGGGCAAGGCCGACCAGCCCGATGACGATCGTCGTCCAGCGCCGCATGCGAAAGCTCCCCCGCGAGCCCGCAGGGTGTCCCATTCAGGGTGGTCAGGCTAGGGGCAGATCAGGTCCGCGTACGGTCCCAGACGCTGAATTCATAGGCGATGCAGCGGTCGACGAGGGTGCGCCAGACCGGCTCGGCGATGGCTTCGGACAGGCCGGCCTCGCGGGCGGCGGCCTTGACCTTGGTCACCACGTCCTCGATGCGCGCCACGTCGCGCACGACGCTGCGGTCGGGCTTGATGCGGGCGGCGGCGTCCATGTAGCCCTGACGCTCGGCGAGCAGGGCGACCAGCGCCCGGTCGAGGGCGTCAACGCCCTGCCGGACCTCGGCCATGGTGGTGCAATCAAGCGGCGCGATCCGCCCACCCTCGGCGAGGATGTCCGTCGCGTTCAATACATCTTTGGCCACGTCAGATACCGGCGCCGTTGTCCATGGTCTGGAGCGCCGCCTCATGGGCGGCGGCCTCCTGGGAGAGCCAGGAGACGAACGCCTTGACCTGCGGCAGCCGTCCCTTGGTCTTGGGATGGACGACGTAATAGGCGAAGTCCACGGCGGTGGCGATGGGAAACGGCGTCACCAGACGTCCCGCGTCGAGGTCGGCCTGGGCGAGGGTGCGCTTGGCCAGGGCGACGCCCCGGCCGTTGACCGCCGCCTCGATGACCAGGCTCGACTGGTTGAAGCGCGGGCCGCGCGCGCCGTCGACGGTCTTGATGCCCCGCGCCGCCAGCCACATGGCCCAGTCGGGGCAGGAATCGTCGGCGTCGGGCGAGCCGTCGTGCAGCAGGACATGGCCGGTGAGCTCGGACGGATCATCGAGCGGATTGGCCGCCAGCAGCGCGGGACTGATCACCGGAATGACCGTCTCGCTGAGCAGGCGCGTGACCTCGAGCCCCGGATAGCGGCCGCCGCCGTAGCGAATGGCCAGATCGACCTCGCCGCTGGCGAAGTCGACCACCTCCATGCCGGCGCTCAGCCAGACGTCGACCTGCGGCTGGGCCTCCTCGAACTTGCCGAGGCGCGGCACCAGCCATTTGGCGGCGAAGGAGGGGGCGGCGGTCAGGGTCAGGCGGCGGCCGTCGACGGCCGCGGTCAGCAGGCCGGCGGCCTCGGCCAGCCGGTCGAAGGCCTCGCGCAGCGCGGGCAGGGCGGTCTGGGCCGCATCGGTCAGCAGCAGGCCCTTGGGCGTGCGCTTGAACAGCGCCGCGCCGACATAGTCCTCAAGGTTCTGGATCTGCTGGCTTACGGCGCCGGGCGTCACCGACAGTTCGTCGGCGGCGCGGCTGAAATTCAGGTGCCGCGCGGCGGCCTCGAAGGCCCTCAGGGCGTTCAGCGGCGGAAGCCGCCGACGCTCGTTCGATCGTTCCATAGAAATCCTGAAGCCCCCGGCAGAACTCTTGGTTTGCGAAGTGGGCGCCTCGCTCCCAGTTTGCAACTGTCCGGCGGTGCATCGGCCCTTTTCGCCGCTGGACAAGTGGCGGGGCGGGCCTTCACGGTCCGCCCCGCTCCGATTTGTCAGGCTTATAGAGAAACTATCGCGAAATGTCCCGGGCCTCCCGCACATCCCGACCGCATGGACTGGTCGCGCTCGACGGCGCGACGACCGCCGCCGCGCCCGGCAAGGTCTGGCTGGTCGGCGCCGGACCGGGTGATCCCGAGCTGTTGACCCTCAAGGCCGCGCGGCTGATCGCGGCGGCCGGGGTCATCGTTCATGACGGTCTGGTCTCGGCCGATATCCTGGCCATGGCCGCGCCGGACGCCCGTCTGATCGACGTGGCCAAGCGCAAGAGCCGTCACACCCTGCCGCAGGACGACATCAACCGCCTGCTCGTGGCGTTCGCGCTTCAAGGCCTCGATGTCGTCCGGCTGAAGGGCGGCGACCCGTTCATCTTCGGCCGCGGCGGCGAGGAGCTGGAAGAGTGCCGCGCCGCCGGCATCGCCTGCGAGGTCGTGCCCGGCGTCACCGCCGCCCTGGCCGCCTCGGCGAGCGCCGGCGCGCCCCTGACCCATCGGGGCCTGGCCCAGGCCGTGACCTTCGTCACCGGCCACGCCGCGCACGGCGAGCCGGTCCTCGACTGGGACCACCTGGCCCGCGCCAACCAGACCGTGGTCATCTACATGGGCCTGTCGACCGCCGGTCTGATCGCGGCCCGTCTGATGGCCGCCGGCCGCGACGCCGCGACCCCGGCCCTGATCACCGTCAACGCCAGCCGCGCCGACGAGGCCCGCTATCCGACGACGCTCGGCGCGCTTGCCACGACGGCGGAGGGGCTGTCGGGTCCCGCGCTGCTGATCGTGGGTGAAGCGATGGGTTTGGCGGTCTCTAACTCAATCCTCCCCGCTTGCGGGGTGGGGTACCCTGCGGAGCAGGGTGGCGGGGGCAGCGCCGGCCTGGCCGGGAAGACCGGACCTCAGGATTTCGCCGCTGGCGTTCGCGCCGCCCCCTCCACCGCCCTCCGGGCGGTCCCCCTCCCCGCGACGCGGGGAGGAAGGAGCCTCTGATGAAAGCTCTCACCGCAAACCGCCTGATCGATGGCGAGGTCGTGTTCTGGCTGGACGGCCGGTGGGTCGAGCGGTTCGCCGACGCGCAGCTGTTCGCCGATGACGACGCCGCCGGCCCGGCTGCTGTCGAGACCGGGCTCGCCCAGTCGACGGTTATCGTCGAGCCCTACCTGATCGACGTGGTCCCGGCGCCGGGCGGCTGGGCCCCCGTCAGCTACCGCGAGCGCCTGCGCGCGCTCGGTCCCACCAATGAACCCACCCACGGCAAGCAGGCCGAGGGCGGCGCCGGCATCGAGGCGATCCTCGCCGCCACCGGCGCGGCCCGCTCGACCGGCCGCGTCGACCTGATCCGCAGGAAGTAGTCCCGCATGTATCGCTACGACGCCATCGACAAGGAATTCCTCGCCGACCGGGCCGCCGAGTTTCGCGGCCAGGTCGCGCGCCGGCTTTCCGGCGAGATCACCGAGGACCAGTTCAAGCCGCTGCGGCTGATGAACGGCCTGTACCTGCAGCTGCACGCCTACATGCTGCGGATCGCCATTCCCTACGGCTCGCTCGACAGCCGGCAGATGCGCCGGATGGCCCACATCGCCCGCGTCTACGACAAGGGCTACGGCCACTTCACCACGCGCCAGAACCTGCAGCTGCACTGGATCAAGCTCGGCCAGGTGCCGGACATCCTCGACCTGCTGGCCGAGGTCGACCTGCACGCCATCCAGACCAGCGGCAACTGCATCCGCAACGTCACGGCCGACCCCTACGCCGGGGCCACGGCCGAGGAGATCGACGATCCGCGCGTCTGGTCGGAGGTGATCCGCCAGTGGTCGACGGTGCATCCCGAGTTCAGCTACCTGCCGCGCAAGTTCAAGTTCGCCGTCACGGCGGCGGCGAAGGACCGGACAGCGGCGCGGGTGCACGACATCGGCCTGGTGCTGCGCCGCGCGCGGGACGGATCGCTGGGCTTCGAGGTGATTGTCGGCGGCGGGCAGGGGCGCACGCCCTATGTCGGCCCGACGATCCGCGAGCACCTGCCGGTCGACAGCCTGCTGAGCTACCTGCAGGCCATCCTGCGCGTCTACAACCGCCACGGCCGGCGGGACAACAAGTACAAGGCGCGGATCAAGATCCTCGTCGCCTCGCTCGGCGCGGCCGAGTTCGCCCGCCAGGTCGAGGAGGAGTGGGGCAGGATTGACTCGCCCCAGGCCGATCTGCCCGACACCGAGCTGGCCCGCATCCGCGGCGCCTTCACGCCGCTGGCCTTCGAGGCCCTGCCGGCGCGGTCCGACGCGTTCGAGTCGGCGAAGGCCGCCAGCCCGTCCCTGGCCCGGTTCGCCCGCAACAACGTCAAGCCGCACAAGAAGTCCGGCTACGGCATCGTCGAGATCTCGCTGAAGGCCCACGGCGCGACGCCGGGCGACGCCTCGGCCGACCAGATGGACCTCGTCGCCGATCTGGCCGAGCGCTACAGCCTCGACGACATCCGGGTGACGCACGAGCAGAACCTGGTCCTGCCGCATGTGAAGCTGGACGACCTGCCCGCCGTGCACGCGGCCCTGGCCGAGGCCGGCCTGGCCACGCCGAACATCGGCCTGATCAGCGACATCATCGCCTGCCCGGGGCTCGACTACTGCGCCCTGGCCAACGCCCGGGCCATCCCGATCGCCCAGGCCATCGCCCAACGCTTCGAGGATGCCGACCGTGCCGAGCTGATCGGCGAGCTGAAGATCAAGATCAGCGGCTGCATCAACGCCTGCGGCCACCACCATGTCGGCAACATCGGCATCCTCGGCGTCGACAAGAAGGGCGAGGAATTCTACCAGCTCAGCCTCGGCGGCTCGGGCCAGGAAGACGCCTCGCTGGCCCAGATCCTCGGCCCGGGCATGTCGGCCGAGCGCGTGCCGGACGCCATCGAGACCCTCGTCGACACCTATCTGTCCGTCCGTCAGGGCGAGGAGCGGTTCCTCGACACGGTGCGTCGCGTGGGCATGGCCCCGTTCAAGGAGGCTGTCTATGCCGACGCTCATTAAGCTCGCCGACGGCCGCTACGGCGCCGCCGAAGACGTCTTCACTACCGTGGCCGACGAGGACGCGATCCCCGAAGGGCCGGTGATCCTGTCGCTGACCCGCTTCCAGGCCGAGGGCGACGCGCTGCTGTCGGCCGGCCGGCCGGTGGGCGTGCGCATCCTGCCCGACGAGGCGATCGAGGACCTGGCCTATGACCTGCCGCGGCTGGCCGTGGTCGCGCTGGCCTTCCCGAAATACGCCGATGGCCGGGCCTACAGCTCCGCCGCGCTGCTGCGCCAGCGCCTCGGCTACGCCGGGGAGGTGAGGGCAGTGGGCGATGTCCTGCGCGAGCAGGCGTCCAACATGGTTCGCTGCGGCTTCGACGCCTTCGTCCCGGCCGACGGGGCGACGGCCGACGACTGGGCCGCCGCCGCCGGCCGCTATCGTCATGTCTACCAGCGCGCGGTCGACGCCCGTGCGCCGGTCTTCGAGGAGCGCAGCTGATGGCCTTCGATCAACTCGAGCGGTCCCTGAGCCTGGGCGCCCGGCTGGACGCCGAATTGCGCTCGGCCCACCCCCGCGCCGTCATCGAGGCGGCGTTCGAGACCCTCGGGCCGAAACTGGCGCTGGTCTCGTCCTTCGGGGCGGAATCGGCGGTGCTGCTGCACCTGGCCAGCCAGGTCAGCAAGGACATCCCGGTGCTGTTCCTCGACACCGGCATGCTGTTTGGCCAGACGCTGGACTACCGCAGGCAACTGGCCGCGCGCCTTGGGCTGACGGATGTTCGCGACCTGCGCCCGCGGTTCGCCGACATCGCGGTGCAGGACCCCAAGTCCGACCTGTGGCAGACCGACACGGACGCCTGCTGCAACATCCGCAAGGTCATCCCGCTGGACAAGGCGCTGGAGGGCTTCGATGGCTGGATCACGGGCCGCAAGCGCTTCCACGGCGGTGACCGGCTGCGGCTGTCGGTGGTCGAGGAGGCCGACCACCAGATCAAGTTCAATCCCCTGGCCAACTGGGGCAAGGAAGACCTCGACGCCTATGTCGCCGAGCACGCGCTGCCGGCCCATCCGCTGGTCGCCCAGGGCTTCCCGTCGATCGGCTGCTGGCCCTGCACCAAGCCGGTCGAAGAGGGCCAGGACGTGCGCGCCGGCCGCTGGGCGGGCCAGGACAAGACCGAGTGCGGCATCCACGTCGCCCGCGCCCCGTCGCCGCCGAACGTAGGCGGGGATATCTAGGGCTCTAATTCGGGGTCAGTTTACCTGTTTCTCCTGAGCGCCGTAGCGGACCGGGCGCTGCGCTTGAAATAGGTAAACTGTCCCCGAATTAGACCACGTCGAAAATCTCCGGACCCTTCGATCCACCGGCCGACAGCGCCCGAACCTCGCGCATGAAGGCGTTCGACTCCGGCACGGCGAAATGCGCCTCCAGAGCCGCGCGGTCGGTCCAGCGCTCGAAGAAGAACAGCTTCAGGCCGTCTTCGCTGTCGATGTACAGATCGTGGCTCAGGCAGCCCGGCTCGGCGCGCGAGCGCCGGCTGTGGGCCTGGCCGAGGGCGATCAGGTCGGCGAGAGTCTCGGGC
>CANJYY010000143.1 GCA_947479185.1 Caulobacteraceae bacterium | reverse complement strand
GAGGTGACGGTGGTCGAGCCGGGCTGAGGGTGCGTGGTTCGAGACGCTCGCTTGAGGCTCGCTCCTCACCATGACGAAGAGTTTTGCAGCCCCCTGCACGTCATCCTGAGGAGCGATCCCTCAGGATCGCGTCTCGAAGGACGCACCACGCTGAGCCCCCGGCGGTTTCCTCCCGCCTCAGACACCATGCAGGCGGCGGTAGTCCTCGATCTGGCGCAGCAGGCGGTCGGTCCCGCCGTCGCCGAACACGCACAACAGCCGCCGGCCGAGCACCTGGCCCGCCGGGCCGAGCAGCCCGCCGCCCGCGTAGGCGAAGTGAAGCGTCGAGGGTGACACGAGCTCAAGGCCGAACACGCGGCTGACGCCGATCGGCCCCATCAGGGACCAGTCGAATGCCTCGGTGCGACCGAGGGTATGGTGGACCAGGGCGGTCGGCGTCAGCTCCAGCCGCCATCTGCGCCGGCCGAACAGCCAGAGCGCGCCCGCCGCGACGAACGGGATGCCGGCGGCGATGGCCACATTCACCGGATCGGCGAGGAAGGCGGCCGGATTGACCAGCCACGACAGGGCCAGCAGCGCCCAGATCGGCGCGAACAGGCCAAGGAGCTTGCCGCCATTGAGTTCGAAGGTCATCACGCCCACCTATCGCGTTTCTCCGTTATCCGGGAACTCCGCTCATGCGCCAATGGACTGTCGACGCCTTCGCCTCCGCCCCCTTCCGGGGCAACCCCGCCTGCGTGGTCGAGCCGACATCGGCCTGGGCGGACGCAGGCTGGATGCAGGCGCTGGCGGCGGAGAACAACCAGGCGGAGACGGCCTATCTGCTGACGACCGAAGACCCCGCCCGGTTCGGCCTGCGCTGGTTCACCCCCGCGCTGGAGGTGCCACTGTGCGGCCACGCGACCCTGGCGGCGGCCCATGTGCTGTTCGCCGAGCTGGGCGTGACAGCCGACCGGATCACCTTCGACACGAAGTCGGGGCCGCTGACGGTCCAGCGGCTTGGCGAGCGCTACGAGATGGACTTCCCGGCCAGCATTCCGAAGCAGACGTCGGTCCCGGACGGGCTGATCGAGGCCCTGGGCGCGACGCCGACCGAGGTCTGGGCCGCCAGCTATCTGGTGGCGCTGTTCGACGATGAAGCGGACGTGCGGGCGCTGAAGCCCGATCTGGCGGCGCTGGAAAAGATCGCCGGCGAAGCCACGGGCGGGCGGGGCAACCTGTCGGCGGCGGCGCTGGCCGACGCCGGTTCGGACTATGACGTGGTCAGCCGCTTCTTCGCGCCCGGTTCGGGCATTCCAGAGGATCCGGCGACCGGCTCGGCGCACTGCATCCTCTCGCCCCTCTTCGCCGGCAAGCTGGGCCGGGCGGACCTGCGGTTCCTGCAGGCCTATCCGGGACGCGGCGGCGAGCTGGACTGCGAACACCGCGGCGAGCGCGTGCTGCTGCGCGGCAAGGCCGTGACCGTGATCGAGAGCATGCTGCGGCTCTGACAACGGAAAACGCCCCGGCTCGGGGGAGCAGCCGGGGCGTTCCTTCGCGTCAGCGCTGGTCGGGGATTACCAGCGGCGCGGGTCGTGCGGGTAGCGGTCGAAGCGGTCGGGGTGGCCGTCGCGGTCGGCGTCACGCCCCGGTCCCGGACCCGGCCCCGGGCGGTGATCGCCGCGGTCGTCGCGGTCATGGCGCTCGTAGCGGATCTTGGCGCTCAGGATGTTGAAGCGACGGTCGAGGTCGGCGCGCTCCCAGCCCTGCAGGCCGCCGCCGGTCCGGCGATAGCGGTACTCCAGACGGGCGATGCCCTGGAATTCGGCGCGCAGGCCGGCCGCTTCGCGGCGGGTCAGCGAGCCGTTGCGGACGCCCTGGTCGATGCGCTGGTCAAGCGACGCCTGGCGCTGATTGATGTTGGTCCAGGGCGCGGCGGCGGCGGGCAGGGCGGCGCCGGCCAGAGCGGAGGCCGCCAGAAGGGGGATCAGAAACTTCTTCATCACGAATGTCCTCTTGTGCGGAGCCGCCTCGGAGGGACGACCATGCACAGAGGTAAACACGCGGAAGCTGAAACGGTTCTGAGGGGCTCGTTGTCTGGCGTTCAGGTCGCCGGGAACTTCAGGCCGCCTGGGATTGCGCCGCGGCCGCGTTGATCAGGGCGGCCTCGATCGCATCATAGAGGCGCGTCAGCTCGATCGGCTTGGAGACGTGGCCGTCCATGCCGGCGGCCATGTAGGATTCGACCTGGTGCACCAGGGCGTTCGCGGTCAGGGCAAGGATCGGCGTGCGCCGGACGCCGTCGGCGGCCTCCGCCGCGCGGATCGCCCGCGCCGCTTCAACGCCATCCATGACCGGCATCTGGATATCCATCAGGATCAGGTCGAAGCCGCCGTCTCGCCAGGCCTCGACCGCCTGGCGGCCGTCGGCGACGATGTGCAGATCCACGCCCAGCGGCTCCATGACCGCCTGCAGGACCTTCTGGTTGGTGGCGTTGTCTTCCGCCGCCAGAATGCGCAGCTTGCGCTCCTCGAGCGCCTCGGCCGCCGAGTCCCGGACCGCGGCATCCGCCCGGGCTTCGGCGCGTGGCAACGGCAGGTCGACCGTGAAGGTCGAGCCTTCGCCCTCGATGCTGCGGGCGAAGATCGAGCCGCCCATCAGCTGGGCCAGTTCACGACAGATGGCCAGGCCCAGACCGGTGCCGCCGAACCGGCGCGTCGTCGAATTGTCGGCCTGGATGAACTTCTCGAACAGCGTCGGCAGCTTGTCGCCGGCGATGCCGATGCCGGTGTCGGAGACGGTCAGCCGCAGATCGCCGAACGGCGAGCGCGAGAAGCGGGCCGCCACGGCGCCTTCGACGGTGAACTTGACCGCGTTGGACAGCAGATTGCTGAGGATCTGGCGGATCCGGTCCGGATCGCCACGCCACCAGCCGGCGGCGTCTTCATCGACCGTCATGCCGAAGCGCAGGTTCTTCTCGGCGGCCATCACGGAGAAGGCGCTGACCGCCGTCTCGGCCATGTCGTTGAGCGAGAAGTCGTGCTCCGCCAGTTCGAGCCGGCCCGCCTCGATCTTCGACAGGTCGAGCACATCGTTGATGACGCTGAGCAGCAGTTCGCCCGACTCGCGGATGACGCCCAGCCGCTCGCGCTGGCGGGTGTCGAGCTGGCCCAGCGCCATGACATCGGCCATGGCCAGCACGCCGTTCAGCGGCGTGCGGATCTCATGGCTCATGTTGGCCAGGAACTGCGACTTCAGCACATTGGCGGCGTTGGCCTGGTCGCGCGCCTCGACCAGTTCGGCCATCGCCAGGCGCAGGTCGCGATCATTGGCGTCGAGTTTGGCCAGCAGCTGGTTGAAGCTTCGCGCCAGGCTGCGGAACAGATCGTCGTCGGCGTCTTCGGCCACGGGTGTGAACCGGCCGCTCTCGGCGACCTCGCCCATCGCCCGGGACAGACGGCTGACCGGCTCGCTGATCCGGCGGGCCAGGGTGTTGGCCACGAACATGGCGATCCCGGCCGTGCCGAAGAACAGAGCGAGGGTCAGCGCCAGAAAACGCGGAAGCAGCGTCGCGAGGCTCGGGGACTCGACGGTGGTGACAAGCTGACCAACCGTGCGACCCTTGAGGATCACCGGCGTGTGAATGGTGGTTTCGGCGCCGGACGCCGCCTGGACGCCCCGCTTCACCGCCAGGATCCGCCCCTTGGCGTCGATCAGACTGGCGGCGCGGACACCCGGAGCGGCGATCACCGACTGGACAGCCCGGCGCGCCTCCGCCTCGTCACCGCGGGCCAGCGCCGGGGCCGCCAGTTCCGCCACCACCGCGTTCATCGCGGCGGTGTTGGTCTTGGTTTCCTGCCGGGACACCGCCCACTGCTGGATCATGAAGGCGCCGCAGGCCGCGAGCAGCACCGCCACCGTGGTGACCAGCGCAACGCTGGCCACACGCGCCTGGAACGGCGCATGGCTGGAAGCCTGGGTTGTATCCGTCAACTGGGTCATCGGTCCGGAAAAGCAGCCCCTCACCCCTCGCTTATGGCGCAATCTCCCTAACGCTTCGCTTCCGCGACAAATTAACCATCTATTTACCTAGTCAGAAATTAAGGTTTCGTTTACCTTCAGTTCGCCTACCGGTTGATGGAGGGATACAGGTGGAAAAAGCGTTTGTTGCCCAACGCGTGGCCCGCAAGTTGTTCGCGACCGAGCATGCGCTCGACGCGGCGATGACCGAAGCCGCGGAATTGATGGCGGATCTGCTGAAGGCCCGCAAAGACCTCAACCTCTCGGCCGTGGTGGGCGACGCCGCCCCGTCCAAGCTGGTTGCAGCGATGTCGGCGCTGGCGGAAGCCCGCACGGCGATCGTCAGCGTTCACAACGAACTCAACGACGTGAAGCTGCGTATCGGCGTCCGCACCAAGATGACCGGCTGGGAAGACAAGCCGCCGGAATCCGATACGCCGAAGAACCGTCAGGACCTGCGTCAGGTCAGCTGACCTTCGAAGGTTGCGATAGTTTAACTCTCTTGCGCCTCTAACTCCGTGTAGAGGCGCAAGAGATGTATCATTCCCTTATTCCATTGATCGGCTGGGGCGCCACCTTCCTGGTGTGCGGCCTGGCGTGGTGGAAAGGTGCAGACCCCGAACGCCTTGGCGCGAGCCTGAAGCTGATCACCTCCGTGATCGCGCTGGGCATCCACCACCTCCTCAAACAGGACGCGATCTCGGCGGCTCTGTTGACCGCTGACGGCGTTCTGGCCGTCGGCTTCCTCGCGCTGGCCATCCGCTACGCCAGCCTGTGGATCGGCGCGGCGATGCTGTTGCAGGCCGGGCAGTTCAGCCTGCACGCCTGGTATCTCGTCAGCGCCCTGGAGCGCGACCGCTTCTACGCCATCGTCAACAACCTGGTGACCATCGGCATCCTGATCTGCATCCTGGTCGGCACGCTGATCGCCTGGTCACGTCGCGCCCGGGCCGTTGCCCGGACGCCTCAGGCGGCCTGAGCGGTCTTCCGCGACACCGTCGTCGTCAGGCCCACGCCGCCGAGGATCAGCGCCAGCGCCGCCAGGGCGCTCCAGCCCGGCCGCTCGTGCATCAGGCCCACCCCGAGCACCAGCGCCCAGAGCGGCAGCAGATAGACGGTCATGCTGGTGAACACCGCCCCGCGCCGCTGGATCAGCCAGACCCAGCCGACCGTGCCAAGGCCGCTCGAGAAGATCCCCAGTACGGCTGTCACCGCCAGTGGCCCGGCCGGCGGCATCGGCGGCGGCCCGTCGAGCACCAGCGCCCCGACCGTGGCGAAGATCGCGCCGGTCAGGCACATCATCAGCGCGCCCACGGTCGAGGGAACCTGCGGCGTCTTGCGCATCATCACGTTGGAGGCGGCGTAGAACACGGCCGCGCCGATCGCCAGGCCGAGCGCCCCGGCCTCGAGCGCCGCGCCCGACGTCAGCCGGGGTCCGACCAGCACCAGCAGCCCGGCAAAGCCCAGCGCCACACCGACCAGCCGTCGGGGCGTCAGCTTCTCGTCGTGCAGGAACAGGTGGGCCATGACCACGGTGAACACCGGCGAGGCCCCGTTGCAGATGGCGTTGACCGCGCTCGGCAGGCTCTTGGCCGCTGTCGAGAACATGAAGAAGGGAGCGGCGAACCCGACCAGTCCGAGCATCGCATAGGCGAACCACACCCCCTGGCGATCGAACGTCACCGGCGGCAGCTGTTCGCCCCGCGCCGCCGCGACCAGCCACAGGGTGATGGTCGCCACCCACAGGCGGATGGCCGAGACCCAGAAGGGGTGAATGCCGCCCACGGCGATCTTCAGGCCGGCGAAGGCCGAACCCCAGATCAGCACCAGGACCCCCAGCACCACCCAGTCTATCCGCGCCCGAGACTGCACCCGTTTCCCCCCGCCAGGGGTCGGACGTAAGGCCGCCGCCCGCCACGCGCCAGCGCTTCCTGCGCACGAGGGAAGAAAAACACCTCTTGTGCGGCGCGGCGAAATCGGGTTCTTCGGCGGCGGGCCACGCCCCCCCAACGGGGCGCAGTCCATCTGCAAGGATGGGAGACATCGCAGTGACCACGACTCCGCAGAAGCCGGCTTTGCGCCCGGCGCGCCCCGAATTCTCTTCAGGCCCGTGCGCCAAGAGACCGGGCTGGACCCCCGAAAAACTCAGTGACGCCGTCCTCGGACGCTCGCACCGCGGCAAGCCCGGCAAGGCGAAGCTGAAGCTGGCGATCGACCGCACCCGCGAGGTGCTGGGCGTTCCGGCCGATTTCCTGATCGGCATCGTCCCCGGCTCCGACACCGGCGCCGTCGAGATGGCCATGTGGTCGATGCTGGGGCCGAAGCCCGTTCAGCTGCTGGCCTTCGAGTCGTTCGGCAAGGACTGGGTCACCGACGTGACCAAGCAGCTCAAGCTGCCCGACGTCGAAGTGCTCGAAGCCCCGTACGGCCAGCTGCCGGACACGTCGAAGGTCCGCCCCGACGCCGACCTGGTGTTCACCTGGAACGGCACCACCAGCGGCGTGCGCGTGCCGAACGCCGACTTCATCTCGGCTGACCGCGAAGGCATCGTCATCTGCGACGCCACCAGCGCCGCCTTCGCCCAGGACCTCGACTGGTCCAAGCTCGATGCCGTGACCTTCTCCTGGCAGAAGGCGCTCGGCGGGGAGGCCGCCCACGGCGTGCTGATCCTGTCGCCGCGCGCCGTCGCCCGCCTCGAGAGCTACACGCCGGCCTGGCCGATGCCGAAGCTGTTCCGCATGACCGACAAGGGCAAGCTCAACGCCGGCATTTTCGACGGCGCGACGATCAACACCCCCTCGCTGCTCTGCGTCGAGGACGCCCTGGACGCGCTGGCCTGGGCCGACACCGTC
>CANJYY010000142.1 GCA_947479185.1 Caulobacteraceae bacterium | reverse complement strand
GCAATCCGCGGCCCTTCGCTTTTTCGGCCCGCGTCAACCATCGGTTCACCGCCAGCGGCGATGGTGGATCAACGATCCTGGCGCGGACTCCCATGCTTCACCTGATCCAGACCCTCTTCCTGCTCGTCTTTCCGGCCCTGGTGGTGATCGGGGCGATGCGCGACGCGGTCAGCTTCACCATCCCCAACTGGGTGTCGATCGCCCTGGCCGCGGCCTTCCTGCCGGCGGCGGTGCTGATGGGCGCGGAGCCTGGCCAGATCGGCCTGGCGCTGCTGATCGGCTTCGGAACCCTGATCGCCGGCATGGGCATGTTCGCCGTCGGCTGGATCGGCGGGGGCGACGCCAAGCTGTTCGCGGCCGCCGGCCTGTGGATGGGCCTGGGCGCCCTGCTGCCCTACCTGCTGGTGACGGCGCTGGCGGGCGGCGCGCTGGCCGTGACCCTGCTGGCGCTGCGCTCGGTCTGGGTGCGCCCCATCGCGGCCCGCGGGCCCGGCTGGTTTGGCCGACTGGCCACGCCCGGCGAGAACGTCCCCTACGGCATCGCCATCGCCTTCGGCGCCCTGGCGGCGTTTCCCGAGAGCCTGCTGTCGACGCTGGCGCGTGGCCTTTCCTAGGCGCGGCTTAGGCCCGCGTTAACCATGGCGGCCCGAAGGTAGTCCACCGCCAGAACGGTCGGTGACGAATCGCCCGTTTGCCCGGGCCAGACTGGCCGGGCCTGACACAGTTTCACCCCTCCATGGGGCCGTTCGAGTTCATGAGCGCCGTCCGCCTGTTCATCCTGGTGATCGCCGCAATCGCCGCCATCGCGCTGGCGTTTGTCGTGCGTGGCGCCTTCGCGCCCAAAAAGCAGGCGGCGGAACAGGCCCCGGCTGCGGCCGCCGCCGCGACCGGCACGGCCACGGTCAAGGTTCTGGTCGCCCAGCATGATCTGCCGGTGGGCACGCGCCTGACCGCCGCCGACATGACCTGGCAGGACTGGCCCGCCGCCAACATCAACTCAGCCTTCATCACCGACGGCGCCGCCCCCCAGGTCCAGCCGACCGGCGCCGCCGGCGCAGCAAGGAAGGCCGCCACCGCCGCCGGCGCCCTGCTGGGCGATTCGGCGATCCAGGCCATGGCCGGCGCGGTGGTCCGCGAACCGCTGCTGCAGGGCGAGCCGATCATCGCCCGCAAGATCGTCAAGGCCGGCGAGGGCAACTACATGTCCGTGGTCCTGATGCCGGGCATGCGCGCCATGGCCGTGCCGGTCACCGTCGACAGCGCCGCCGGCGGCTTCATCATGCCCGGCGACCGGGTCGATGTGGTGCTCAGCCGCGACGCCGGCGACAAGGGCATCACCACCCAGACCGTCCTGCGCAACCTGCGGGTCCTGGCCATCGACCAGGCGGCCGAGCCGGCCAAGGACGCCAAGACCATCGTCGGCGCCGTGGCCACGCTCGAGGTCGCCGCCGCCGATTCGGAAATTCTCGCCGACGCCCAGGCCGAGGCCAGGAAGGGCGGGGCGCTGGTCCTGGCCCTGCGCGCCTACACTGACGCCGGAGCCCCCGCCGGCAGCGGCGGAGGCGGCTCCAGCGGGCCTGGCCGCGTTGTCAGGGTCTACCGGGCGGGCCAGACCAGTGAAGTGACGGTGTCGCGATGAACAAGCTCCGCCGGCTGGGAACCGCCGCCTCCGCCCTGCTCGCCGCCGCCTTCGCCCAGATGGCGGCGCCGGCCGTTCTGGCCCAGGACATGTCGCTCCAGGCCCAGACCCTTTCGGGCGGCGCCGGCGCCGGTCCGGCCACCGTGCGCATCGACCTGACCGGCGGCGGCGCGGCCCGCAACCTCGCCCTGCCGCGCGGCAAGTCGGCGGTCATCGACCTGCCGGTCGACGTGCGCGATATCCTTATCACCAACCCGGCCGTGGCCGACGCCGTGCTGCGCTCGCCGCGGCAGATCTATGTGCTGGGGATGACCTCCGGCCAGACCGACGCCATCCTGTTCGACGCCTCCGGCCGCCGCATCCTGTCGCTGAACATCCGGGTCGACACCGACACGGGCGCCCTGGCCGACACCATCAACCGCGTTCTCCCCGGCTCGCGGGTGCAGGTCGAGCCGATCGGCGATGCGGTGATCCTGACCGGCATGGTCGCCAGCGCCGGCGACGCCGACAAGGCCGCCCAGATCGCCCTGCGCTATGTGTCCAAGCCCGATCAGGTGCTGAACATGCTCAGCATCGCCGGCAAGGACCAGGTGATGCTGCGGGTGCGGGTCGTCGAGGTCCAGCGCAGCGTGATCAAGCAGCTGGGGGTCAATCTCAACGCGATCATCCAGCAGGGCAGCGGCGCCCTCACACTCGGCCAGGCCGCCAACTTCAGCATCAACGGCACGCTGGGCGGCGGCATCACCGTCGGCGGCAACTACACCGGCTCGAACTCGCCCGCCGACATCCTCAACGGTTCGATCCGGGCGTTCGAGCGCGTCGGCCTGGTGCGCACCCTGGCCGAACCGAACCTGACGGCCGTGTCCGGCGAAGCGGCCAAGTTCCTCGCCGGCGGCGAATACCCCGTGCCGGTGAACCAGGACTCCAGCAACGGCTCGGTGACCGTCGAATACAAGCCGTTCGGCGTCGGCCTGGCCTTCACCCCGGTGGTGCTGTCGGGCGGCCGTATCTCGCTGAAGATCTCGACCGAGATCTCCGAGCTGACCACCCAGGGCGCCTTCACCCTCGGCGGGACGTCGGGAACCAGCCTGACCATTCCCGCCCTGACGGTGCGGCGCGCCGAGACCTCGATCGAGCTGCCGTCGGGCGGGTCGATGATGATCGCAGGCCTGATCCAGCAGACCACCCGCGAGAATCTCGACGCCCTGCCCGGCGTCGGCTCCGTGCCGGTCATCGGCTCGCTGTTCCGCTCGCGGGACTTCCTGTCCGGCGACACCGAGATGGTCGTGATCGTCACGGCCTTCATCGTCGACCCGAACAACCCCGGGGCCTTCCAGACGCCGGCGGACGGCCTGCAGTTCGCCAGCGACGCGGAGACCCTGCTGTTCGGCAAGCTGAACAAGACCGTCGGCGCCCCTCCGGGCGCCAATGCCGGGCGCACCTACCAGGGCCCCATCGGCTACGTGATCGAGTAACGCCATGACGTCATCCCTCACCCGACTGACGCCCGTCCTCGCCGCCCTGGCCCTGTCGGCCTGCGCCTCCGCGCCGACGCCAATGGCCGGACCGCCGGCGCCCACCCCGCTGGATACCTGGTCGGCCCGCGTCCAGATCGTCGCCCAGCCCGAGGAAATCCTCCTCGCGCCGCACGCCACGGGCCTGTCCGGAACCCAGGCCCGCGCACTGGCCGAGTTTCACGCCCGCTGGACCCTCGCCGAGGGCGGGATGATCACCGTCGCCGCGCCCACCGGGACCCAGGGGGCCGGGGCCTATCGCGTCAGCGCCGACGCCCGCGCCTTCCTCGTTGCGCAGGGGGCCCGTCCGGAGATGGTTCGCCTGGTCGGCTATGACGCCGGCGCGGCGGCCGGTGCGCCGGTCATCATCGGCTTCCAGCGCTACGCCGCGATCACGCCGCGCTGTGGTGAGTGGACCGCCGCGACCTCGACCGCGTCCAATCAGCCCTATGGCAACCTCGGTTGCGCGATCACCGCCAACATCGCCGCCCAGGTGGCCAATCCCGGCGATCTCGCCGCCGCCCGGCCGATGGACCCGGCCGACACGGGCCGCCGCATGACAGTGCTGGGCAAGTACCGGGCCGGCGAGACGACGTCCACGGGCAGGGACGAGCAGGCTTCAGGCTGGATTTCCAGGGCGGTGCAATAGATGCCGTCCGGACCCGCCGATCACGATCCGTTCGACCTGGCGTTCGACGCCGACGACGAGTTCGCCACGTCCTCCGCCGACCCCTGGCGCGAGCCGGCGGCCAGCGCGTCGCCCGGCGCCGATCCGTTCGCCGACTTCCCGCTGGCCCGACAGCATGGCGAGGATGACCCGTTCGCCGACAGGACCCCGGTCGCCCCAGCCGCTGCCGACGCCGGCCGGCCGGCCGTCGGCTACGCGCCAGACCTGGCGTCCGCCGGCGACGGCGGCCTCGGCGACGTCAGCGTTCCGCGCATCTCGATCCATGTCTTCTGCGCCCGTCCCGACACCGCCGAACTGATCGAGCAGGCGGCCGCCGACCGGCGCATGTCGCGTGCGGCGACCACCGTCTACCCGGGCGGAATCCAGGCCGCGGTCGCGCAGTACCAGAACCAGCCGACCCCCTCTCTGGTCATCGTCGAGAGCCTCGATCCGGCGCCCGAACTGCTGGCCCAGCTCGACCTGCTGGCCGAGGTCTGCGATCCGGGCACCAAGGTCATGACCATCGGGTCGGCCAACGACATCGCCCTCTACCGCGAGCTGATGCGTCGCGGCGTAAGTGAATACCTCGTCCCGCCGCTCAGCCCGCTGCAGATCATCCGCTCGATCACCGGCCTCTACGCCGACCCGGCCGCGCCGTTCGTCGGCCGCCAGATCGCCGTGGTCGGCGCCCGGGGCGGCGTCGGCGCCTCGACGATCGCCCACAACCTCGCCTGGGCCCTGGCAGAGCGGATGCAGGCCGGCACCGTGCTGGCCGACTTCGACCTGCCCTTCGGCACGGCCGGGCTGAACTTCAACCAGGATCCCCTCCAGGGCATCGCCGACGCGCTGGGCCAGCCCGACAGACTCGACCCGGTGCTGATGGACCGGATGATGGCCCGGGTGACCGACCGCCTGTCGCTGTTCGCCGCCCCGGCGACGCTGGACCAGGATTTCGACATCCACCCGGACGCCTTTGAAGAGGTCGCCCAGAAAATCCGCGCCGCCGCGCCGTTCGTGGTGCTGGACCTGCCCCACGCCTGGAGCGCCTGGCAGCGCAAGATGCTGATCGGCTCGGACGATCTGGTCATCGTCGCCTCGCCGGACCTGGCCTCGCTGCGCAACGCCAAGAACATGATCGACCTGGTCCGTCAGGCCCGCCCGAACGATGCGCCGCCGCGGCTGGTGCTCAATCAGGTCGGCGTGCCCGGCCGGCCCGAGATTCCGGTCAAGGACTTCGGCGAGGCGCTGGGCATCGCCCCGTCGCTGGTGCTGCCGTTCGAGCCCAAGGCCTTCGGCCAGGCGGCCAACCACGGCCAGATGATCGGCGAGGTCGCCCCCAGATCGAAGGCGGCGGAGGGCATCGAGCAACTCGCCCGTCTGGTCGCCCGCCGCGCCCCGCCGCCCCAGCAGAAATCGTCGCTCCTCGGCGGCCTGTTCAGAAAGAAGTAGCCCAGCGTGTTCGGCAAAAGGTCCGATGGCAGTGCACCGCCCGAGCGCAGGGCGCCCCCGCCCGCGTCGGAGGGCGCGCAGATCGCCACGCGTCCGCAGCCGGCCGCGGCGCCGGCGAAGCCCGCGTCCGCCTCGCGGGCCGGTGAGCCGCACAATCCCGCCACCGTGGCGCCCGGCCCGCAACGGACCAAGCCCAAGGAAATGAAGGGCCTGGAGCAGCTGCGTTCGGCCCAGAGCCCGACCGCGCAGATCGTCCGTGAACAGAGCGACTACTACCACGCCACCAAGACGACGATCTTCAACGCGCTGCTGAACACCATCGACCTGAGCCAGCTGGCCCAGCTCGACCAGAAGTCGGCGGCCGAAGAGATCAAGGACATCGTCGCCGAACTGGTGGCGATCAAGAACGTTCAGATGTCGGTCGCCGAGACCGAACATCTCGTCCAGGACATCATCAACGACGTTCTGGGCTACGGGCCGCTGGAGCCGCTGCTGTCGCGCGACGACATCGCAGACGTGATGGTCAACGGGGCCAACCGGGTGTTCATCGAAGTCGGCGGCAAGGTCCAGCTGACCAACGTCCGCTTCCGCGACAACGCCCAGCTGATGAACATCTGCCAGCGGATCGTCAGCCAGGTCGGCCGCCGCGTCGATGAAAGCTCGCCGATCTGCGACGCCCGCCTGCCGGACGGCTCGCGCGTCAACGTCATCGCGCCGCCGCTGGCGCTGGACGGCCCCACCCTGACGATCCGCAAGTTCAAGAAGGACAAGCTGACGATGAAGGACCTGGTGGACTTCAAGTCCATCAGTCCGGAAGGCGCGCGGGTCCTGGGCGTCATCGGCGCCTGCCGCTGCAATATCGTCATCTCCGGCGGCACGGGCTCGGGCAAGACCACCCTGCTCAACACCATGACCGCCTTCATCGACCCGACCGAGCGGGTCATCACCTGCGAGGACGCGGCCGAACTGCAGCTGCAGCAGCCGCATGTGGTGCGTCTGGAAACCCGGCCGCCGAACCTCGAGGGTCAGGGCATGATCACCATGCGCGACCTGGTGAAGAACTGCCTGCGGATGCGTCCCGAACGGATCATCGTCGGCGAAGTCCGTGGTCCCGAGGCGTTCGACCTGCTGCAGGCGATGAACACCGGCCACGACGGCTCGATGGGCACGCTGCACGCCAACAGCCCGCGCGAAGCGATCAGCCGGATGGAGTCGATGATCACCATGGGCGGCTACGGCCTGCCCTCGAAGACGATCCGTGAAATGATCACCGGCTCGGTCGACGTCATCATCCAGGCGGCCCGCCTGCGCGACGGTTCGCGCCGGATCACCCACATCACCGAGGTGGTCGGCCTGGAAGGCGACGTGATCGTCACCCAGGATCTCTTCGTCTACGAGATCACCGGCGAGGATGAGAACGGCAAGGTCGTGGGCAAGCACCGCTCGACCGGCATCGCCCGGCCGCGCTTCTGGGATCGCGCCCGCTATTACGGCCTCGAGCGCGAGCTGGCCGAAGCCCTCGACGCGGCGGAGTAAGCGATGCTGTTCGTCCTGGCCGGCATTCTGGGCTTCATCACCATCGCCGGACTC